>JAHCIE010000099.1 GCA_026129385.1 Anaerolineae bacterium | reverse complement strand
CCACCCGGGCCTGTGGCCCCCCCCCCCCCCGGCCCCCCCGGTTCGCCCCCCGGCCGCGGCCGGCGAGGGGTGGCCCTCCGCCTGCCGTCCCCTGCGCGTTCAGAGATGGAGTCGCCATGATCAAACACGAGTTGCAGCGCTTCCTCTGGGAAGACGAAGGCACTGAGGTGGTCGAGTGGGCCGTGATTGCCCTCGTCCTGCTGGCGTTTACCGTGCCCGTGATTCTCCTGGTTGGCGGACAGTTGCGCAGTCTGATGTGCAACATGTTCGGCGCGCTGGGCGGTGACGTGGGACAATGCTCGGCCCAATAGGGGCGGCAACGCGCGGGGCCAAAGCCACCGCACGCGACGAGCGTAGCCCCTTCGGGGCTATGAGTTAGCCCGTAGGACTTCGCCCAGCCAGCGCCGAGGTTTAGCTCGGCGCTACGGACGGTAATATCTTCTCATGTTCGACCTTTCGCTCTCCTCGTCGGCGGGCCTGCTGGCGCGGCTGGCGCTGACCGCCTGGCTGCTCGGCGCCGCCTATAGCGACATTCGCACGGGGCGTATCCCCAACTGGCTGACGCTGCCCGTCATGCTGGCGGCCGGCGTGTACGGCATGGTTGTCGCGCGTCACTGGGTGATTATCCCCATCTGGGTGGTCATCTTCCTCTTGTGGGAGCTGAACTTTATGATGGCCGGCGACGCCAAGCTCCTCATGGCGTTGTTCGCCCTGTTCCCGACCGTTGAGTTCGCCCTGGTGTTGACGGTGGGCGGTCTCATCGAGCTGATTCCCCTGCTCATCCTGCGCTACCGCCGCCAGCCGGTCATGACCACGTTGTGGAGCGCGACGCTGCGCGTGCAGAACCGCGCCTTCCTCCCGACGCGCGACGAACTGGTGCGCGACGGGCGGCGGCTGGCCTGGGTGTTCGCGCTCCCGGCGGTCGCCTATGTCTGGTTCTTCTGGTGAGGGCGATGGAACGCCTGGCCGCTGAGGGATGGGGGCTGCGCCGCCGGTTCGCCCGCTGGTATCGGGACGAAGCGGGTGCGATGAGCGGCTTCATCCTGTTCGTCCTGCCGGTGCTGCTACTGGCTGTGCTGGGTTTCCATGCCCTGTGGGAGGTGGTCAGCATGCGCCAGGCGCTGCGGGTCGGGACCTACCAGGCGGCGCGCTACCTGTCCGCCGAGCCTGTGCAAAGCGGCTCCGCCAGCGAGTGGAATCGCGAGGCGCAGCGCATGGTGCTGAGCGAGCTGCGCAACAACGTGGTGCTGCGCGCCGCCGAGCGTGGGCAACTCACCAACCAGGATGTGCGCGCCATCTCCATCGAGGCCCGCGTCGAAGACCCGGTGCCTTCCGACGCCCAATGCCGAGGGTCGGGCAGCGGCATAGTGCCCTTTACGGTGGAAGCGCGCCTGCGCTTCTTCATCGACCTGCTGCCGGGCGCGCCTGTCATCGAGGGCCTGGCGATTCCCTTCAACCTGGTGGAGCGACAGGCGGGCGAGGTGCGATGCGAACCGCGCTAGGGCGGCTGGTCGCCTTCGGCCGCGAACGCGAGGGGGTGGCGGCGGTGGAATTCGCGCTGCTGGCGCCGCTGGTGTTGGTCGTCGTGTTCGGCGGGCTGTACCTGTGGTTCCTGTTTACGCTGCAGGATAGCCTGTCGGCCAGTACCTACCGTGCGGCGCGTTATGTGTCTGTGGAGGGCGAGTACCTGGGCCAGTGGCCCCAGGATGTCGAGGCCCTGACCCGCGACATGGTGGCGCGGGACATGGCGCGCCAGCAGGGGCGCAACCTGTGGCTGCAAGCCAGGGCGGAGGATGGCTACGTGATGGCCGACCAGGTGACGGTGCGCGTGTACGATGCCGACGGCAACCCGCTGGGCTTCAAGCCTGCCTGCACGGGGCGCGGCGGTGATGGGGGAAGCGGCGGACGGTCCCGCTTCGACTTCGCCATCGAGACGCGCCTGGCGTTGCCGGCTATCTTTGTGCCCACCCTGGGCGAGAAGCGCCTGATCCTCACGGCGCGGCATGTGTCGTACCTGGAATGCGGGCAGACCCCGCTGTACTACGACGAATGAGAACCCTGACGTGGGCGATGGCCCGCCTGGCGGCCTTCCGGCGCGACGAACGCGGCACGAGCGTGCTGACCTTCGCTGTACTGATGCCCCTCGTGCTGCTGCTGGTCATGGGGGCAGCCGGGTTGCTGCAAATCATGGCTGTCAAGAGCTTCATGGCGGCGGGCGTCTACGACGCTACCCAGTACCTGACCTACGAGGCGCGACGCTACGCGCCAGGGGACTGGCAGCCGGGCGGGCGCGTCGAGCAAGACGTGACACGCATTGTCCAGGCGCGCCTCGCGCCGCCGAGTCTGATGGGGGCCTTCGCGGCCCTCGGCCCCGACAACCCCTCCGTCCAGGTTACGCCACCCGATGAGGCTGTGCTGGAAGCTCTGTGCGACCCGCGGCTAGAGCTTCGCGCGCTGGAGCCGTACAGCTTCAGCATCGAGACGCGGCTGCAATTGGACGGCGCGCGCGCTATCCCCTTCCTGGGCCGGCTGGTGAATTTCACCGTCGCCGAGCAGGCGCGCTCCCACGTGGAATGCCCGCGCGGCTGGGAGCCGACGCCGGGCCGTGAGCCGTGCCTGTTCCCCGGCTTCTGGTTCGGGGCGTGCCGCTGATTGAAGAGGGATGGTTGGCCGGGTGGAGGTCGAAAGTCGTCAGACGAACCACGGGGCGCAACACGTGCGCCCCGTGGTGTTGATGCTATGCCCTTGTGTGAGCATTGCAACTTTTGACGGGTGGGCGCGTATAATACTGGAGTACTCATGGCTGGATGCTGAAGAGGGGAGGGGTTGTCGATGGATCCATTGACGAGTATTGCCACGGCCTTTGGCCTATCCGCATCGGCCGGTCTCAACGCCTACATCCCGCTGTTTATCCTGGCCGTCCTGGCGCGCTTTACCAATCTGATTACGCTGAGTTCCCCTTATGATGTACTGACCAATACGTGGGTCATCAGTGTCCGGGGCGCGCTGTTGGTCGTGGAGTTTTTCGCCGATAAGAGTCCGCTGGTTGACCATGCCAACGATGTCCTTGGCACGTTCGTGCGGCCGGTGGCGGGCGCGCTGCTCTTCGCGGCCAGCACCGGCGCGGTGAGCGGCATGCAGCCGGCCGTGGCGGTTATTGCGGGCCTGCTGGTGGCGGGGTCGGTGCACGCGACGAAGGCCACGGTGCGGCCGGCCGTGACGGCCACCACCGGCGGCCTGGGCAACCCGGTCGTCAGCACCGCCGAAGATTTCGCGGCGGTGGTGGTCTCAATTGGCGCGATTGTGCTGCCTCTGCTCATGGCGCTGGCGTTGGTCATCGTGGCCATATTTGCGTTTTGGGCGCTGTGGCGCTTCCGGTCCCGCCGGGCAACGAGCTGAGACCCCGCCGCGACTGAGGACGAAAGACGAAGGACCCATTGGAAGGCGTCTGATTGGTCCTTCGTCTTGTGTCCTTCGCCCTCTTGGGCTTTGGCCCTTCCCCCAGGACAGAGTATAATAACCTGCTATGAGCACCAAGATCAGCGTCTATGCGGACCGGCTGATTGAGGCCGGCTGGCTCATCGCGGCCATCACCGTCCCCGTTTTCTTCAACGTCTATTCCAGCCGAACCTTCGAGCCAGACAAGATCACCCTCTTGCGATCCATTGCGCTGGTCATGGCGGCGGCCTGGATCGTCAAGGTCCTTGACGAAGGCTTCCACCGCCCGCCCGGCGAGGCGTGGGGAGCATGGCTGCGCGGGCGGCTGACGGGCACGCCGCTGGCGTTGCCCACGCTGCTGCTCGTCGGGGCGATGCTACTATCGACCGTGGCGTCCATCTCGTGGCAGCAGAGCCTGTTTGGCTCCTACCAGCGTCTGCAAGGAACCTACTCGTTTCTGTCGTATATCGTGATCTTCTTCCTGGCCGTCCAGGGCTTGCGCCAGCGCGAGCAGGTCGAGCGGCTCGTGACGGTCGCTATCGTGACGAGCATCCCCGTCACCCTGTACGGCGTGCTGCAAAATCTCGGCTTCGACCCGCTGCCCTGGCAGGGGGACGTACAGCGGCGCATCGCCTCGACGATGGGCAACTCCATCTTCGTCGCCGCCTACCTCATCATGATCGTGCCGCTGACCCTGGGGCGGTTGGTGCAGACGGTCAGCACGACCCTGGCGGCGGACGACCCGCCGACGTCGAGCTTCCTGCTCATCCCCTTCTACGTGTTAGTGCTCCTCAGCCAGCTCGTCGCCATCGCCTTCACCCTCAGCCGGGGGCCGTGGCTGGGCCTGTTTGGCGGCATCTTCTTCTTCATCCTGCTGTGGACCTTCGGCCTGAAGCGGCGGTGGGTCGTGCTGACGTGGGTCGGCCTGTCGCTGGCGGCGTTCGCCTTCATTATCTTGCTGAACGTGCCCAACAGCCCGGCCGCGCCGCTCCGCCAGCTGCCGTACCTGGGACGCCTGGGCCAAATCCTGAGCGACAATCAGACGGGGCAAGTGCGCGTGCTGATCTGGCGCGGCGCCGCCGATCTGGTGCGCAGCGATCCGCTCCGCACGCTCATCGGCTACGGCCCGGAAACGATGCAGGTCGCGTACAACCCCTACTACCCACCGTCGCTAGGCCAGATCGAGAGCCGCACCGCTTCCCCCGACCGCTCCCACAACGAGACCTGGGACGCGCTGGTGACGACGGGCGTACTCGGCTTTCTGGCGTACATGCTGTTGTTTACCCTGCTGTTCTACTCCGGCCTCAAGTGGCTGGGGTTGATCAACAGCAAGCGCCAACGTAACCTGTTCCTCGGCCTGTGGCTGGGGGTGGGCGCGCTCGTGGCCGCGGCCTTTGTGCTACGCACGGAGCCGGGCTATTTTGGCGTGGCGCTGCCGGCGGGCATGATGCTTGGCCTGTTCAGCTATCTGGTGTGGTTCGCGCTCAGCGGGCAGCCCATCGACGCGGCCGCTCAGGCGAACCCGTATCGTATCTTGCTCATCGCGCTATACGCGGCCATGATCGCCCACTTCATCGAGATCCACTTCGGCATCGCCATCGCCGCGACGCGGACGTACTTCTGGCTGTTCGCCGCCCTGTTCGTGTTGGTGGGTGAGCTGTGGCGCAAGCGGCCTGGCCTGGCCGTAGCTGGCGCGACGGAGATCACGCTACCCACCGCGACGAGCAGCGCCCGGGCTGAGACGCGCCGCCCCGGCAAAGGCTCCTCCACCACGCCACGCCGTCGGGCCGCGACGCCGATCGGGACGCCGGGGCGGCTGCCCCGCGAGCTGCTGGCGGCCAGCCTGTGCCTCGGCATTCTGCTGGCGGTATTGCTCTTCGACTTCTACGCGCCGGCGGCGGGCATCAACCTCAACTGGTACACCGGCTGGCTGTTCACCTTTACCTGGGTATTCGCGACGCCTATCATCCTGGCCGCGCAGGCCGCCCCGCCGCGCGGGGCAGGCGAGTGGGCGCGCGCGCTGGGGCTGCACGCGGCGGTCAGCCTGAGCTGGGCCGCGTTGTACCTGGTGTTCCACACCATCGGCTTCGCCCAAGCTAACGCCGAGTCCATTGCCTGGGCCCCGCTGCCGTTGTACCTCTATCTGGGCCTGAGCGCGTTCGTGTTGGCGGCGGCGCTGCAGCGGCCCGAGCCAGCGCCCACGCGCTGGGTGGCGGGCGCGCAGGCGATTGTCTACCCCGCGCTGGCCTTCTTCATCGCCGCCCTTATCTGGGTCACCAACACGCGCGTGGTCAGCGCCGACATTCTCTATAAGCAGGCCTGGGTGAACTTCCACCAGCGACGTCAGTACGACAGCGCGCTGCGCCTCTACGACGATGCCTTGCAGATGCAGCCGCGCCAGGATTTCTACCTGCTATTCAAGGGCAAGGCGCTGCTGGAGAAGGCACAAAGCACGGCCGACCCGGCTCAACGCGAGCAGGCCTTCGAGGAGACGCGCCGAGTCTTGGAGCAGGCGCGCGCGCTGAACCCGCTGAATACCGACCACACCGCCAACCTGGCCCGCATGTACCAGACCTGGGCAGGTTTGGCGGCGACGCCCCAAGACCGTGACCAACGGCTCGCGAAAGCGTTAGAATATTACGACGAAGCGGCGCAGCTCAGCCCCAATAGCGTGTTGATTCTCAATCAGTGGAGCAGCGCGTACCTGGATGCAGGGCAGCCGGACAGGGCGCGGGCCTTGCTCGACAAGTCGCTGGCGATGGACGACAGGTTCTACGACACCTACGTGCGCTTCATGGACCTGTACGCCACGCAGGGCGACATGGACAAGGCGGTGGACGCCTATCAGAAGGCCGTCCAGACGGAGCCACGGGCCGTCGAGCCGCACATGGCGCTGGGTGAGCTGTATCGCAACCGCAAGGAGTGGGACAAGGCGGCCGAGGCGTACCGCAAGGCGGCGCAGATCAACCCACGCTCGGCCGAGATTCGTAGTGCTCTGGCGCTGTCGCTGGCGCAGGCGGGGCAGCGAGACGCGGCCATCCAGGAGAATCTGGAGGTGCTGAAGCTCGCCCCCAACGACGCGCGGACGTTGCAGAACCTGGCGCTGCTGTACCGCGACGCGGGACGAGCGAGTGACGCGCTGGCCTACGGGCGGCGCGCGCTGGAACTCAACCCGAAGAATGAGGGGCTGACGGACTTTGTCAGGCAGTTGGAGCAGCAGGGCGTGAAGTAAGCGGGGAAGGTCAGGCGGATGCTAAATCTGATGCTCATCTTTGGCGCGTCGCTGGCGCTCGCGTTGGGAGCGACGCCACTAGCGCGACGGGTGGCGGGCCGCCTGGGCGTGGTCGACAAGCCGAGCGCGCGCAAGCTGCACGCGACGCCCATTCCCCTCCTGGGCGGGGTCGCCATCTATGTTGCCGTCATCCTGGCGGTGGCCCTGTTCGGCGATCGTTTCTACATCACCCAGACCATCGGCATCCTGGTCGGCGCGACGCTCATCTCGTTCCTGGGCATCTGGGACGACCGTTTTGCGCTGCGGCCGCTGCCCAAGCTGGCGGCGCAGGCAGTGGTGGCCAGTCTGGTGGTGTGGTCGGGCGTGCGCATTCAAGTCTTCGCCAACCCGCTCCTCGATTTTGCCGTGAGCCTGATCTGGCTGCTGTTCATTACCAACGCCGTCAACTACCTCGACAATATGGATGGGCTGTGCGGCGGCATCAGCGCGATTGCCGCCGGTTACTTTGTGCTGCTGGCGGTGCAGAGCGGCCAGTACCTGGTGGGCGCGCTCGCCGCCGCGCTGCTGGGGGCCACGCTGGGTTTCCTGGTGTACAACTTCAACCCGGCCAGTATCTTTATGGGTGACGGCGGCTCGCTGTTCCTGGGGTTCCTGCTGGCGGTCGTCGGTATCAAGCTGCGCTTCCCCTCCAACGTGCCGTTGGTGACGTGGATGGTGCCGGTGCTCGTCCTGGCCGTACCTATCCTGGACACGACCCTGGTGACCCTGAGCCGCCTGCGGCGCGGCATCTCGCCCCTGACGCCCGGCAAGGACCACATCTCCCACCGCCTGGTGCGCGTGGGCTGGACCCATCGTGAGGCCGTGCTGGCGCTGTGGGTGGTGGCGTGCGGGATGGGCAGCGCGGCCCTGTTCGTCACCCATGCCGACGTGATGGAAGCCTATACCGTGGCCGGGGTGGCCCTCATTCTGGCGTCCCTGGCCCTGGTCCGCCTCGAGCAACTTTACGTCAGCACGAGTAGCCGTGTGCGGCCCGATATCGTGCGTGTCCCCGACCCGGCGCAGGCTAAGAGTCCCGAATGAACCCCAACGGTCTTCACCCGGCCGCCCACGATCTGGCGGCGCGCATCGAAGCTCGCACGGCGCACGTGGCGGTCATTGGTGTCGGCTACGTGGGCTTGCCCCTGGCGCTGGCCCTCGCCAACGCCGGCTTCCCTGTCACGGCCGTCGATTCCGACCCGCGCAAGATTGAGAGCCTGCGGGCGGGTGTCAGCTACATCCAGGACGTGCCGTCGGCGGACGTGGCCCACCATGTCGCGGCCGAGCGGCTGCGGGCGACCACCGACTACGCCGCCCTGGCGGATACGGACGTGGTCTTCGTCTGTGTGCCGACGCCCTTCGACAAGATGAAGACGCCCGACCTGCGCCACATCCAGAGTGCGGCCGAGGGCCTCGCCCCCTATCTGCGGCCCGGCCACCTGGTCATCCTGCAAAGCACGACCTACCCTGGCACGACCGAAGAGATTGTCCAGCCGGTGCTGGAGCGAGGCGGGCTGCGGGCGGGGCGTGACTTCCACCTGGCGTTCTCGCCAGAGCGCATCGACCCCGGCAACCAGACCTACACCGTCTACAACACGCCGAAGGTCATCGGTGGCCTGACGCCCGCCTGCGCCGATCTGGCGGCGGCGGTACTGCGGCCTATTACGCCCGACATCTTCATCGTCTCCACGCCGCGCGCCGCCGAGATGACGAAGCTGTTGGAGAACATCTTCCGCAGCGTCAATATCGCCCTGGTCAACGAGCTGGCGCTGCTGGCGGAGCGCATGCGCATCGACATCTGGGAGGTCATCGCCGCCGCCAAGACGAAGCCCTTCGGCTTCATGCCCTTCTACCCGGGGCCGGGCGTCGGCGGGCACTGCATCCCGGTCGATCCCTACTACCTATCGTGGAAAGCGCGCGAGTACGACTTCTTCACCAAGTTCATTCAGCTGGCAGCCGAAACCAACGAGGCGATGCCGCACCACGTGGCGCATCTGGTGACCGACGTGCTGGCGCGAAATGGGCAATCGGCGCGCGGGGCGCGTATCCTGGTGCTCGGCGTGGCGTTCAAGAAGGACGTGGACGACGCGCGCAACTCGCCAGCCGAGCGGCTGATGGAACTACTCATCGACCGGGGGGCGGATGTGGTGTACCACGACCCCCACGTGCCCCAGTTCCAGGTGGGGGGGACGCCCTTCTTGCCGACGCCGCGCCGCCTGGAATGCGTGGATCTGACGGCGGCGGAGGTGGCGCGGGCCGACGCGGTGGTCATCGTCGTCGCCCACAGCGCCTACGACTGGCCGTGGATTGTCGACCACGCGCCACTTGTGGTGGATACCGTTAATGTCACCGACGGCGCGGCCCCAGACAGGGTCATCCGCCTGGGCGCGCCGCTCAACCATCATGGCTACGGGGCCGAGAGCGCCACTCAGCCCGAGACGGCCCATGTGCCCACGCCCACGGCCCCGGCCTGATGGCGCTATGACCTGTCCTTATCCCTTATCACTCACTAGGTAAGAGGTGCTTCCGTGACCGAACGCCCAGACATCCCGGACTCCGAACCCAAAGAGCAGCCCTCATCCAGCGCCACCCCTCGTCCCAGGCCCCGGCCCACGCCGACGACGGCGCGGCCCGTCCGTCCGCGTGAGCGCCCGCAGTTCGAGTCGCGGCGCGTCCGCCGCACGCCGACCGTCGCTGAGACGCCCTGGTACAACAACTGGCGGCTGCTGGTACCCATCGTGCTGGTCATCATCCTGGCGATTGTAATGCTCGGCTTCGCCCTGGGTCAGAACAGCTCTCGCGCGGCGGCGCCCGCTCCGGCGGCCCCTGGTGGAGCCGCGCCCGTCATCCAGGTTACTGCGGGCTCGGGCCAGTCCATCCCCATCGAGATTGTAACGTCGACGCCCGCCCCAGCCGGCGGCGCCGCGCCCAAAGCCACACCCTAGCTAGACCCTATGGAGGAGTAGGTT
>JAHCIE010000098.1 GCA_026129385.1 Anaerolineae bacterium | reverse complement strand
AGTTGTCGGCCGTCGCCAGCCCCTGGCGCGGCTGGGCCACGTCGCCGAGCCTGGGCAGCGTCTCGAACAGGCGGCGCACGCTGTCGCTGACCCAGTAGACCCACGGCGCGCCGGGGATGGCGTCGAAGCGCCCCTGCGCCAGGCGGTAGGCGGTGGGGGGAAGGGATTGAGTGTCGGACACGCGCATCTCCTCTACGAACCAGATGGGCCACAGAAACCTGGGATAGCCACAGAGGCGCAGAGACCACAGAGCCTTCTAATATATCTATTCCTCCGTGCCCTCCGTGCCTCTGTGGCTAGCTTCCCCGCCCCGTCGGCGCAACCCGGCCAGGGCCTGCTCGAAGGCGCGGCGCTTGCCGTCGCCCTCGGCAGCGTTGACCAGGCGGAAGTAGGTCCCCACGCTGGTCTCGCGGCGCGCGGCGTCCGCCTCCTGGCGCAGCACGAACACCACGGTGTTGACCTTCTCGCCGCTGATCTCGGCGAAGGCGCGCGGGCCGGTGTGGGCCAGCGTCTCGATGGCGCACGTCTCCCGCAGCCGGCCGCGCAGCCGCTCATACGACGACAGGAACATGAAGGACTGCTGGGTGATCATGCCCAGCCGGCCGCCCTGGGCCAGCAGCTCCGTGCCGCGCTGGATGAAGGCCGTGTACAGGTCGCCCTTGGCGTCGGGGTAGGCCTCGTCGAGGTACGCCGCCAGCCCGTCGTTGAGGTTGCGCTTGCCGGAATAGGGCGGATTGGTGACCACCACGTCGTAGCCGCCGCGCAGCAGATGCAGCAGGCGCAGGCCCTTGACGGCCTCGCCGGTGAAAAAGGTCTGGTCGTCGCCGTGGGCCGCTGCCTCGCGGGCGAAGTGGTCCAGAGCGAGGGTGATGTCGTCATCTAGACCCGCCCAGAAATCGCCACTGGCAGCCTCGCGCTCGAAGTGGCCGCTCACGCCGGCGAACAGCGGGCTGCGGGCGAACTCCGCCTGCTCGGCCTGGGTCAGGCGCTCCATCTCCTGCTCCAGGCGCAGCAGCGAGCCGACGGTGTTGGCCGTCTTGAGGCGCGCCCACAGCGCGCGCACCAGCCGCTCGTAGACCGGCCGCGAGAAGTGGGCGTCACGCAGGAAAGCGCCCAGGCGCGCGCCGTTGAGGGGCAGCACGTCGGCGCAGGCCAGATGGCTGTCGGTGATGCGGGCCTTGGGGTTGAGGGACCGGGCCTTGAGGAACAGCGTCAACGCGCTGAGTTGCACGGCGTGCAGGTCGATGTCGATGCCGTGGATATTGTGGGCGATGATGGCGGCCGGGATGTCGGCCGCGTCGGCCACCGACGGCGTGGCGGGCCAGCCGGGCTCGCCCGCCCGCGCCAGTTCCTCCCGGTACATGGCCGCGAACAGGTCGAAGGCCACCAGGCCAAAGTGCATCGCGCCGCAGGCCGGGTCGAGCAGGCGAATCGTCTTGACCGGCCGCGACGCCAGCGGGGGGAGGTCGGCGGCGGCCGGCACGAGGTAGTCCAGGGCCTCCGTGCCCAGCAGCCGCGTGTCGGGATGCATCTGCACCCACAGCCGCCCCAGCGTGTTGTGGACGATGAGACGGACGATCCAGTAGGGCGTGAACAGTTGCGTCGCGGCCGGGATGTCCTGCCGCCGCAGCTTGCGCTTATCGCGGTAGAGCGCCTCGAAGACGGCAGCTTTCTCGCGCTCGTTGAAGAACTGGTAGAGCCAGCCGATGGTCTCGTCGGCCCGCCACACGTCGGCCAGTTCTGCACGGTTGAGCAGCGTCAGAACGGCATTCAGGGCGTGGGGGCGCGGGAACAGGCGGCTCGCCAGGCTGTCGGGGTCGAAGAGGACACGCACATCCTGGGCCACCTGGCCCGCCTGCCACAGCAGGAAGTGTCGGTAGGCCGTGTCGGCGTCGCCCCGCTGCGCGAGGGCGTAGTCGTCCGGGTGGTCGGCCAGGTAGAACTTGAAGCCGTTGGCGTCGCGGACCTTGTCCAGCGTGCCGCGAATGAGCTTGCGCGTCTCCATCATCTTGAAGGCCACCAGGCGGTTGAGGTGGGTGAAAGCCACCTCCCGCACCAGCTTGTCGACGGCCTCCGGACGCGGCAGGCCCGCGCGCGCCTCGTCGGCCAGGAAGTGGGCCAGGCGCTGGTAGGTCGCAGCTACCTCCGGGTCACTGCGTACCTGGGGCAGGCGCTCTGGGGGATCGAGGCGGCCGTCGGCATACAGGCCGTAGACGCCTTCGAGTAGCTCACGCGCCTCGCGCGTCAGCAGGTCGCGGCCGGCCAGGGCCAGGTCGTGGACTAATCGTCGTTGCGCATCCGACAGGGGTGGGGGCATCGTTGCCCTTTCTCAATCAATGTAGACCCGGGTGTGATAGCTGCCGCGCCCCTCGTTCTCGCTGATGCCCATGAAGCGGATGCTCGCCGCGCCCTCGGAGGTGGCGGGCATGAACAGAACACACGGAACGCGAGTGCGGCCCTTCATCTCGTCGAGAAGCTTGGACACCCGGTAGATGTTGGGCGCGAGAGCGCCGGCGCGGACAATGACGCCGATGGTCGTGTCAGGCTCCAGGTCGCGCAGCCGCGCCTCGAGCAGGTCAGGCAGCGGCTGCCAGTCGGGGTCCGACAGGTAGTCCTGGACCTGGGCCTGCGCCGCCTCGAAGCCGCGCGCCTGCTCCAGGGCCATGACCTCGTTGATGCCCTCGCTGGCCTCCACCGCCTGCCACATCAAATCCGCCAGCGAGATGGTGACGACCTGGCGGGCCGTGGCCTGCGTCAGGCGCGTCTCGAGCAGGCTGATCTCGCGGCGCATCTCCCACTCCTGTTCGGGCGGGTAGGCGAAGATGGCGAAGGGCAGGTCGCTATAGACGTAGTGCCGTGGCGGCGTGGCCTTCAGGTCGGCCTCAAGGCTCTTGACGCGGTCGCTCAAGAAGGACATGGGCATACTCCACGAGCGTGCTGGCCGGAAAATCGAGACGCACCACCGAGCCGGCCGCCGAGTAGCCGAGCAGATGCTCCTGGTCGGCCTCGATGAAGAAGCGCTCGACAATGGCAGGTGGCAGGAAGAACAGCCGCCACTCGTCGCTGTGCAGCACCCGGTCGCCAGAGCGCTCCCGCTGCTGGAGCCACAGCGCGATCAGGGCGAAGGCGGGCAGGGGCAGCCGCATTGGGGCGATCTGCTTGCGGCTAATCCCTGACAGGACGCCGTAGTCGCGCAGGGCCGCCATCGCGCCCTGCGCCACACGCCCTGTCGTTTCCTCGTTCCACACGGTCGTCGTCTTCCCCTCGGCCACCCACTCGTCAAGGGCGCGGGTGACGACATCGACGGGCAGGTCGGTGTAACCGATCAACTGGCGCGGGTAGAGCACCTCGGTGACCAGGTCGTGCAGGGTGCGGTCGGCCTGCACGGCGAAGAAGTACAGCAGCGGATCGATCCACTGGGCGGGCGCGCCGCCCTGGACCAGAGTTACCAACGCCGCGCCCACATCGGGGTCGTCGAAGTAGCGCTGGCGGAAGATGCGAACCACGTCCTCCGTGCGCTTGCGCGAGGTCTTGCCGACGATGTTCTGCCGGCGCGCCTGCTCCAGGTTGTCGGCGACCGGGCGCGACAGGTCCCAGTGGGCGAGCAGCACCTTGGTGTCGGCGATGAGCGCGCTCGCCTTGATGACGCGACTGGTATAGGCTGACATAGCAGAGGGCGTCGAGCCGCTATTGGGTGCAGAAGGGGAAGACAGGGGCACGCAGTTCGCCTTCCAGATATGCCCACGCCAGGGTATGCGCCCGATGGCGCAGGGACGGCACACCCGTCGGCGCAGAGGGAATCTCGATCTCGAGGCCGTTGGAGGGCGTCCGGCGCAGCACGCGATAGCGGTACGGGCCGCCGATGAGCGCTTGCAGACCGGTTTCAAGCGCAGTCATTGAGGTGATGGGCGAGGCGGCCAGGTCCACGGTCAGGGGCGATATGCGGCGCAGCGCCAGTCCATCCTGGTTGTCCAGGTCGAGACGATAGAGGTGGAGGTCACGCGGCTCCGGGCAGGCGGCCAGATGGCGAGCCAGCGCGGCGCTCAACGCCAGGTTGCGCGCCGCGAAGGGCGGTGCGACGGGAAAGACGCGCTCCAAGATATAGGCTCCTGGCGGTGTCAGCGCCTTATCCTCCCACCAGGCGAGGCTATCCGAGTTCGCGGCCCGCGCCATTAACAGGCGCAGCGCGAGAAGCACGCGCGCATCGTCAGCCGACAGAAGCGACGCCTCATGAGGCTGTTGCATTGAGGGGGTGGGACGGGACACAGGGCTCAGTTCTAGCGCTAGATATGGACGGTCTAATTATCAACGTCGCGCCGCCCCCAAAGTTACGCCCGGCGGCTCCCACGAGGCAACGCTCCCCTTCCGCAAGCACGCACGCGGCGGGCAGGGTAGCAACGAGTATACCAGCGCAGCGCGGCGCTGACAAGGCGCGGCGAAAACAGGCTGTGGTCGGGGTGGGAAGCATGGTAGGGTCTGCTACGTCGTGACAGGCTCATGCGGCCGCCTATCTGCGGCCCCAGCAGTTGGTCCTGGACGACTTCGGCCTCAAGCCCCTGACGCCGTCTGGCCCGGAGAGCCTCGACGATGTTATCCGAGAGCGCCACTGGGCCTATCCAACAAGGTGCGCAGCCAGGCTTCCTTGGCGTCTCCCGAAAGCTGGAAGTAGTGGCCGCACTGATCCCCAGGCTTAGCCTGCCGGCGCCCGCTGTCAATTCAGGTGCGATAGCCCCGGCACATCCCGTTTGCCAACTTGCCCCCCCACCGCCTATAATCACCCATAGTAGCGGCCGGTCCCCGTGCCTGCCCACGCCCCTCTGCTGCGGCGTGCGCCGGTCTGCCTCACCCTGCCTTCCCCGCTCGAGTGTAAAGGAGTTTGCATGTTCGAGTCAGTGGCGGACGTCAAGGAACGTCTGCGCCAGGCGCGCTATCTGTGTAGCGATGAGATGGCTACCGTCGTGTTCCTCGCCGACAGGCTCGGTAAGCCTCTCCTCATCGAAGGCCCGGCGGGCGTCGGCAAGACCGAGCTATCCAAGGCCCTTGCCCAGGCGCTGGATACCGAGCTGATTCGCCTCCAATGCTACGAGGGCCTCGATGAAGCTAAGGCCCTTTATGAGTGGCAATACGCCAAGCAGATGCTCTACGCCCAGGTCCTGCGTGACCGTGTCAGCCAGACCCTGAGCGACACCGAAACCCTGCACGAGGCCTTTCACCGCATCGCCGACGAGGAGGATTTCTTCTTCTCCGAGCGCTTCCTTCTGCCGCGCCCTCTGCTGCGCGCCCTCCTCGCTGAGCGGCAGCCCGTCCTCCTCATCGACGAGGTGGACAAGAGCGACCCCGAGTTCGAGGCGTTCCTGCTGGAGATCCTCAGCGATTACCAGGTCAGCGTCCCCGAGCTAGGAACTATCACTGCTCGCCAGCAGCCCTGGGTCGTCCTCACCTCCAACCAGGCGCGCGACCTATCCGACGCCCTCAAGCGCCGTTGTCTGCATCTCTTCATCAACTTTCCCACCCTCGAAGAGGAGCTGCGTGTCGTGCGCGTCCGCGTCCCCGAAGCCTCTGACCAACTCACCGCGCAGGTCGTGGCCTTCGTCCAAGAGGCCCGCCGACTGGCCCTGAAGAAGGTACCCGGCGTCTCGGAGACCATCGACTGGGCGCGCTCCCTCGCCCTCCTCAACGTCACCGTCCTCGGACCCGAGGAGATCGAACGCACCCTGGGTGTCCTCGTGAAATACGAGGATGACGCCGCCCGCCTGCGCGGCGCTGTCCCCGATATCAGCCGCCGCCTCCAGCGGCGCACGCTCGGCCGTGGCGACGACCGTCCCTATCGGGGTAACTGAGAGGAGGCCCTGCGTGGACGAGGTCCTGGTCCGCTTCGTACAGACCCTGCGCGCCGCTGGCCTGCGCGTCTCCAGCAGTGAAGCCCTCGACGCGATGCAGGGCGCTCACACCGTCGGCCTCAGCGACCGCGCCGCCCTCAAGTCTGCCCTGCGCGCCACCCTGATCAAGCGCACCGACGACATCCCCACCTTCGACCCCCTCTTCGACCAATTCTTCGGCGGCGACGGTCAGGACCCCCAGGGCGGCCAGGGACAGGGACAGGGACAGGGGCAAGGCGAGGGCAACCCGCTCTGGCAGCAGAACATGGACCTGGAGACGGCCCTGCGCATGGCCCTCGAGGAGATAGCCCGCCAGGGGAAACGCCCGCCCGGCCAACTCTCCCAGGCCGTGCTCAAGGGCGACATGTCCGCCGTCATGGCCTTGATGGCGATGCTTGGCCTGCTCGGTGACCCCCGCCAGGGTCAGCCAGGGCAACCCGGTCAGCCAGGGCAACCCGGTCAGCAAGGCCAACCCGGTCAGCAAGGCCAACGCAGTCAGACGCCCGGTCGCGGCCAGGGCAGCGCCATGTCCGCCTGGCAGATGCTTGAGCAAATGGGCTGGGAGCAGGCGCGCCAGGAGATGCTAAAGATGGCAGATGCGCTGGACAGGCTGGGCGAGCGAGAGTTAGCCCGCCTGCTGCGCCAGCGCATCCGCGAGGTCGATGAGTTGTTCCCCCGCTGGGTAGCCGCCGAAGCTGCCGAGCAGCGCGAGCGTGACCGGCAGAACCAGGGCGGCAGCGGCGGCGAAGGCCCCAACCTCGAGGGCGTCCCGCCCAGCGGCCCGGCCCTCACCCAGAAGGACTTCTCCCAGTTCACTCCCGACGAAGTACGCGCCATGTATGGCGTCGTCCAACAGCTGGCCAAGAAGCTCAGCCAGGATATGTCGCGACGGCGCAAGCCAGGCGGGACCAAGCGCCTCGACTTCAGCCGCACCATGCGCGCTAGCATGAGCACCAACGGCGTGCCCATGGAGCTATGGTTCAAGCAGCCACGCCGCAACCGCCTGCGCATCGTCGTCCTGTGCGACGTGTCATCGTCGGTGCGCAACGCCTCGCGCTTCATGCTCCAGCTGCTCTACAGCTTGCAGCACCAGCGGGGCCGGGTGCGATCCTTTGTCTTCATCAGCGACCTGACCGAGGTCACCGATTACTTCAGAAGCCACTCCCTCGACGAGGCCGTGCAGATGGCGACCTCCGAGGCTAACATCCAGTACTGGTCCCACAGCGACTTCGGGCGCGCCTTTCGCCTCGTTCTGGACAACTACCCCGACGCCCTCACCACACGCACCGTGGTCATTATCCTGGGCGACGGCCGCAGCAACTTCTACGACCCGCAACTCGACGCCCTCGCCACCATCCACAAGCAGGTCAGGCGCGTCATCTGGCTCAACCCCGAGTCGCGCTGGGGCTGGGGCAGTGGCGACAGCGTCATCGACGTGTACGCCACCGAAACCGACGTCCTCGAAGAATGCCGCAATCTCGAACAGCTTGCCGAGATGATGCGGCTCCTGGCTGACTGAGAAACGCTGACAATTCCTGGCGGGCTGACCATGGCTCACCCCCTACGTCTCGGCTGTGTCGCGAAATGGCGACCTAAATCGACACCCTAGACCCATTGACAGCGCGTCCCAGTTCGTGATATACTGGCCTGTATCCCCCCTAACATTCTCGCGGCGATAACCGAAGAGTCACCCAGGAGGCATCGATGACCGTGCGCCAACGATGGATGTGGTCTGCGCTTGCACTGTTGCTCGTCATGCTCGTCGCCCTTGCCCCAACAGCTCTCGCTGATGGGGGCACGATGACTGTGGTCGCCCGCGGCCTCAATAATCCCCGTGGTCTCGACTTCGGCCCCAGTGGCCTGCTATACGTCGCCGAGGCCGGCATGGGTGGCAGCGGGCCGTGCGTACCCGGCCCCGAGGGCGGCCAGGTCTGCCTGGGCATGTCCGGCTCCCTCAGCCGCATCGACCTGTCGCGCAGAGTCCAGGAGCGCATCCTGACCGGCTTGCCCTCCCTCGCCGCTCCCGACGGCAGTGCTGCGATCGGTCCCGTCGACGTGTCGCTGTTCAACGAGGCCCAGATCAACGTTATCATCGGCCTGGGCGCCGACCCCGCAGCCCGCGCCCAGTTCGGACAGAACGGGCGGTGGTTGGGGCGGCTCCTCCAGGGCCGTGCTTACAAGGGCTTCGAGGCCACGGCCGACGTGGCCGCCTACGAAGGCGTCGCAAACCCTGACGGTAGTCAGCCGCCCGACAGCAACCCCTACAGTGTCCTGGCCGTGCCAGATAAGCAGATTGTCGCCGACGCGGGCGGCAATGACCTCCTGCAGGTTGACGCGAAGGGCGTTATTACCACCCTGGCCATCTTCCCCGACCGCCAGGTTCCCGCGCCGCCCTTCCTCGGCATGCCTCCTGGCGCGACCATCCCCATGCAGGCCGTGCCGACCTCCGTCGTGCAAGGTCCCGACGGCGCGTACTACGTGGGCCAGCTGACTGGCTTCCCCTTCCCCGTTGGCGCCGCGAACGTCTACCGCGTCCCGGCGGGCGGCGGCGCGCCCACCGTCTACGCCAGTGGTTTCACCAACATCGTCGATATAGCCTTCGGCAAGGACGGCTCGCTGTACGTGCTGGAGATCGCCAAGGCGGGTCTGCTGGCTCCGGGGGAAGGCCTCCCGGTCGGCGCCCTGATCCGGGTCGCCCCCAATGGCACACGGACTGAGATCGCCAGCGAGGGCCTGCTCGCCCCCGGCGGCGTGACCGTCGGCCCCGACGGCGCGCTGTACGTCACCAATATGAGTATCCTGCCCGGCGCGGGCGAAGTGCTGCGTATCCAGCCCTAGCTCCGCCCTGCCCTCAGACCCAGGCAAGCATTGGGGTGGAAGGCTGACAAACGACGAGGACCAAGGGGAGCGCCCCCTTGGTCCTTCGTATTGCTCACGCCATCGCCCTCACTTGGGGCGCTACGCCTGTCAACCCAATACCGGCACACGCAGCGGCAGCAACTCGAACTCCAGATGTCGCATATCCAGCGCTAGAATCTCTCCGTCGGCCTGCACCGGCAACGGCTTGTTGGAATCCACCGTCAGCCACGGCGTGCGCACCACTGTCACCGGCTCTTCACTGATATGCTTGCCCTGGTACACCTTCGGCAGCAGTCGCAGAATCTCCCCCCGCCCCATCGCGTCGGCCATCACCACGTCGAACAGCCCGTCGCGCGCGTCGGCGTCGGGGGCAAAGAGCATGCCGCCGCCCGCCCGGTGACCGTTGGCGACCGACACCATCAGCATCTCGCGCTCGACCTCACCGCCCTCCCAGCGCAGCCGCAGCCGTGGCAGGCTGTAGGATCCCAGGGAGCGGAAGATAGCAATCAGGTAGATCAGCGGGCCTACCGGGGCCGTTACCTTGCGGCTTTCCGCCGTCACATAGGCCTCGAAGGCCAACCCAACCTCATTGGCGAAGTACTCGCCGTTCACCCGACCTATGTCCACCCGGCGTGGCTCGCCCTGGGCAATACGCGCGACGCACTTCTCGATGGAGTGGGCAGGCAGCCGCAGATGGTTAGCGAAATCGTCCCCCGACCCAATGGGGACGATACCCAGCGGCCGCGTTACCTCACCGCTCGATGCGGCGAGCAGGCCATTGACCACCTCGTGGACTGTGCCATCACCACCCACCGCCACCACAACATCGTAGCCATCGGCCGCTTCGTGGGCCAATTCCATCGCGTGGCGCGGCCGCGCCGTGAGCGTCACCCGATAGTCGAGACCCTGGGCCGTCGCCGCTTGCATGACGCGCTGGATGACCTTGGCGCCCGTCCCGCGCCCCGCCCACGGATTGAGGATGAATAGATAGCGGGACATCCACGCTCCACGCGCTAC
>JAHCIE010000097.1 GCA_026129385.1 Anaerolineae bacterium | reverse complement strand
AGCAGCCCATCCCGCGCGCCACCTTGATGGCCCAATTCTGGCCCGACGCCGACCCCCGCGCCGGGCGCAATTGCCTCAACGTCGCCCTCCACACCGTGCGCTCCGTCATGCGGGCTGTGACCAGCGCCCCAATTCTGCTATTCGAGAACGACGCCTACCGCTTCAATCCCGCTATCACCGTCTGGGTCGACACCGAGGAATTCGACGCGCGTCTGGCAGAAGCGCAGCGCCTGGAGCGCGACGGGCGAATGTACGCCGCCCTCGCCGAGTATGGACAGGCCGTCGGCCTCTATCGAGGCGAGTTCATGGCCGACGAGCCTTACCTCGACTGGCCCATCGTGGAGCGGGTCCGATTGCGTATGCTGTATTTGGATGCCCTCGACCGCCTCAGCCGCCAATATCTAGAGCACGATCAGACCGCCGAGTGCATCCAGCTATGCCACCTGATGCTGCGCCACGACAACTGCCACGAGGAGGCGCACCACCGCCTGATGCAATGTTACGCGCGCCAGGGGCAGCGTCACCTTGCCATGCAGCAGTACCACATCTGTGTCGCCACCCTGCGCGCCGAATTGAGCGTCCCACCCGGCGACGCTATCACGCGCCTCTATCGTGTTCTGCGCCGTCAACTTACCACCTGACGCCAATGCGCCACTTATTTCGGTCGCCGCGCCGCCTAAGCGCCGCGCTAAGCGTTCCCTAATCGCCCTCGCCTTTACTACAAGCATGCTGGGGCGGGAGACGGGCCCCTCCCACCAGCCAACCCGCCTATCTCAGGAAACACAAGGAGAGTGTGCGATGACGTTCGAAGTTCCCAACCCCATGTCCCTGTCTGGTAGCTTCAGCGCGGTCCTGATTGACCCCGGCCAGGCCCCCGCCACCATCGTCAAGACGACCGACCCCTTCCGGGTGCACGCCGACTGGTCCATCGATGGGCCGGCCGCGTCGGTTATGGGCGGCGACTGGCACGTGAGCGCCTACCTCGAGTCCATCGGCCCCGGCTTCGAGGGTCAGATCGGGCCGACGGTGAACGTACCCGTGGCCGCTGCCCCGCCGCTGCCCCTGCCCCGCAACTACCACGCCGACATCAACGTCGCCGCTGGCGCGGTGACGGCCGGCACGTACAAGCTGGTGACGGTTCTGCTGTACACCAACGGCGGCTTCCCCAACGAGATCGCCGGTTTCAGCGAAGGGCCGCTCGTTCAGTTCTACGACCCAGTCTGAGATTCAGGTCGGCGCTAACAACTGCATAGGCTGAACACAACAAGGCTACTCGATGGCTGTCCATCGAGTAGCCTTGTCCTGAATCACTGACCCATCCCCATCACTGGCCGGTGTGACACGTCCCATACCGGGCGGAGCAATCCCCACTCAGCCCGGGGTTACTCGCCCTGGCCCCACCAGTCCTCGAAGCCGGCGTCGCGTAGCCAGCGGCTCAGATCATCGGGCAGCCGGGTCTCCTCCTCAGGCGATGGGGTGGCGTCGGCGGGCGGGAGAGTCCCCGCGCTGAGGCTAAGGCCTGGCAGCCCCTTCGCCCCGCTGTGCGCGATCCCCTCGTCGCCGCGCTCAAGGACGATCCGCTTGAAAGCGGGCGTCCACTCCATCACGAAGCGCCGACCGCAAGCCGGGCACAACCACTCTTCCGCGCCGCTGGGGTAGGTCTGGGATAAATGCATACCGTGGGGTGAAGCCTCAATCACAATGACCTCCTGAGCCGGATGATGACCCATGCGTCGCTGAGCATGGGCGCCACCAGGGATTATATGGACCATCGAACCTTCATGCCAACCCAGCCTCATATCGCTGGTGTCAGCGCTATGGCGGGTCGTCCAATTGGCTTACGGAGAGTACAATTCGGGCGGAGGTTCAGGATGTCGGTGTCCAACCGTCTACCCGTAGCGGTCACGCCCCTCTTTGGCCGCGACCAGGAACTGGCCGCCCTCGAGGGCCTCGTCCAGCGGCGCGAAGCACATCTGGTGACCCTCACGGGACCGGGCGGCGTCGGCAAGACACGCCTGGCCGTCGAGGTGGCGCGCCGCCTGAGTCCCGAGTTCCGTGAGGGCGTGTTCCTGGTCGATCTGGCCCCAGTCACCCACAGGGATGGGGTCTTGAGCGCCATCGCCCACGCACTCGCCATTCGCGAGGGGCGGGGGAGCACGCTGGCCGAGGACGTGCTGGCACATCTCAGCCCTAGGCAGACCCTCTTGGTCCTCGACAACTTCGAGCATGTGCTACACGCCGCGCCCACCATCGCCCAGCTGCTGGCCGCAGCCCCTGAGTTGCGCATCCTGGTCACCAGCCGTGGCCCGCTACGACTGCGCGGCGAGCAGGTCTTCCCCGTCACCCCCTTGCGTCTGCCCGACACTGACGCGGTCGTGACGCCCGCCAACCTGGCCGCCAACCCGGCGGTGGCCCTCTTCGTCCACCACGCCCGGGGTAGCAGGCCCGGGTTCACCGTCACGGAGCGCAACGCCGTGACGATCGCCAGCATCTGCCGCCGTCTGGATGGCCTACCCCTGGCCCTCGAACTGGCCGCCGCCTGGTTACGCCTTCTAGCGCCTGACGAACTCCTACAGCATCTAGACGACCGTCTCGCACTCCTCGCGGACGGGCCGCGCGACATGCCGCCTCGCCACCAGACATTGCGCCGCACCCTGGACTGGAGCTACGACCTTCTCGACATGGCGGCCCGTCGCCTGTTTCGCCAGCTGGCCCTCTTCGAGGGCGGCTGCGATTTGGACGCCCTCGCCGCCGTAACCAGCGCAACGGCCGACGCGGCTGCCCACACCACCGAATCTCTGGTGACTGTGGTTGGCGCCCTGGTCGACCAGGGTCTGTCGCAGGTCGTCCCGCGCGACGGCAGCGCAACGCGCTACGCGATGCTGGAGACGATCCGCGAGTACGGACGGGCGCGCAGCACACCTGCCGAACGGGCAGCCTTCGCCGAGCGGCACGCCGATTACTATCTGCGTCTCGTCCAGCGCGCCGAGCCTCATCTACGGGGAGCCGAGCAGATCGAATGGCTGGCCCGGCTCGAGGTCGACGCGGAGAACTTGCGGGTGGCGCTGGGTTGGGCGCTGGGCCAGGGGCGCATCGAGGATACACTGCGGACGGTGGTCGCTCTCGCCCAGTATTGGCGGCTGCGGGGAAGACGCCGCGAGGGGGCTACGTGGCTCGACCAGGCGCTCGCCGGACAGCCGACCATTCCAGCCGCATTGGCTGCGGCTGCCCTCTACACGCGGGGCCTGCTGGCCTGGGAACTGGGCGAGTATGCCCGCGCCCGTGAGCGTTTCGAGGCTAGCCTGAGTCATGCCACGCAGGTGGGGGAACCGCGCGGCATCGCCAACGCCCTGGCCGGGCTGGGCCTCGTCGCCCTGGCCGACGGCGACTTCGAGCAGGCCACCCGTCTATACGAACAGAGCCTGGTCCTCCGCCAGGAGGCCGGGGACGGCTGGGAGATCGGCCACGCCCACCTGAACCTGGGCCTCGCGGCCCTCGCCACCGTGAGGCTTGACGGATCCCGCGCTCACTTCCAGGCCAGTCTGGCTGCCTACGACGAACTGGGTGACCACGCGGGCAGCGCGCAGGCGTGGCTGGGCCTCGGAGAGGTAGCCCGCTGCGAGCGGCGCTGGTCGGAGGCGCGAGCCTGCTACGAGCGCAGCCTGGCCCTGGCCGTCGAGGTTGGCGACGACGAGACGCGCGCCTGGTGCTTGCACAACCTCGGCTACGTCGCGCTGGCTGAGGAACGACCGTCGGGCGCCCGCCCCCTCTTTGGCGACAGCCTTACCCTCTTTGCCGCGCGGGAAGACGCGGTAGGGGTCGCGCACGGTGTGGCTGGCGTGGCGGCCGTCGCAGCAGCAACTGGGCAGACCACCCCGGCTATCACCCTGCTGGCGGCGGCCGAGAGCGAGCTACGGCGATTGCACGCCCGGCCGGCCCTGCCCGACCAGCAGGCGATAGCGCACGCCGTCGCGACAGTCCGCCAACAGTTGGATACTGAGGCGTTCGACGCGGCGTGGCAGGCGGGGCAAGTCCTGGCGTTCGCGGCGGCCCTCGACCTGGCCCGCGCCGCGCTGTCCACCCCAGATGGGCCGTCAGCCGTCGCATCCGAAGCGTCCCTGCGCATCCACGCCCTCGGCCCTGTGCAGGTCTTCCACCAGGGCCAACCCATCCCGCCCCGCACCTGGCGCTATGCCACGGCGCAGGAGCTGTTGTTCTTCCTGCTATGCGAGGGGCCGGCGACGAAGGAGGTCATCGGCCTGGCCCTGTGGCCCGACGCCTCCCCCGCGCAACTGCGTAGCCAGTTCCACCGCAGCCTGCACCACCTCCGTCAGGCCCTGGGCGGCGCGGAGTGGATTACCCGGCACGACAGCCGCTACGCCTTCAACCGCGCCCTGGCCTACTGGTTCGACGTCGAAGCCTTCGAGGCGTCCGTTGACACCCTCGCCACACCCCCCGCGTCTCCCCAATCCCTAATCTCCACTCTCCAATCCCTCTACTCCGGCGACTTTCTCGCCGACCTGGAGGTTGGCGAGTGGGCCACCCCCCATCGCGAGCGCCTGCGCCGCCTCTACCTGGACGCCCTCATCCGCGCGGGTACAGCCCTGCTGGAGGTGGGGGATCACGCCCACGCCGCCACAACCTTCATGACGGCCATCGCCCAGGACGGCTACCTGGAAGCCGCCCACCGGGGGCTGATGGTCGCCCTGGCGCGCGGCGGCGAGCACGCCAAAGCCATCGACCACTACGCCCGACTGGTCACGCTCCTCCACGACGAGCTAGACACCGCGCCCGCGCCGGAGACCATCGACCTCTACGAGCGTCTGCGGCGCGGCGAGCGCGCGTAGCCGGCTACAGACTCTGCCCCTATACCATCTCAACCCACAGCCGAGAAGCGCCCACGTGCTTCTCGGCTGTGCCGTGGCGAAGCAGTCTGAGAAGCACTGTGCGAAGCAGGCGTGGGCTACTATGTCACAGGGGTTACCGAAGCAATCTGCATTGGCCGTCGAACGAACGGTAACGTACGCCGATATGTGGGCCAAGGCCCGAAATCCCCGCTATCCAAACTTCAGCGCCAACGACTGCACGAATTTCGTCTCTCAAGTTCTTGAAGCAGGTGGTTATCCACAACGGGGCAATACAGCGCCCAACTACTGGGATTGGTTCCATATCGAGAACCCGGAGTTCAACCACTCGAACTCGTTCTCCTGGTCCGCGGCTCCCGTGATGCAGCAATATGCTGACTACTGGAAGAGCGCTGGCGACTTCGAGCCAATGTATCCATCCCTGCCGACGACCGAGAATCTATGGCGCGGTGACTTCTTCCTGATGCGTCTTTCAGAAACTAGCCCATATGGACCAACACATGCTCGTGTTGCTGTCGGTTACGGTACTCCGCAAGAGGGAACCTCCTGTCCCAACTCCTCCGGTGAGTGTACGCTTGGCAGCCAGCATTCTCCTAACCGTTACAGAGTTCCTGTAGCCTATATGGTAGCGGAGGGTACCCCCGTTTGGCTCTGGCACGTCACGTGGTGACGGACAGGAACAATCATATCGGCTCGTCGTTCGCCGCCTTGAAGTTCGAGATCGCAAGCGGAGGGGCAAAGTCATGAAAACTGCGAATTGGATAGGTGTGATTGCTCTTGGCCTTTTAGTCGTGCTGTCATCGTACTCGGCCCTCTCACAGAATGAGAGGCGGTCACCACAAATGGCTGCCGCACCGGCGACTAGTCAAGTCACTGCAGCGGCAACTAATCAGGCTGCCTACCCGCCGCCCGAGGTAACGCCTGAACGAACCAGGACACCGCGTCCAACCCTGCCACCACCCCCAACCCTGACTCCTACGCCTACTCGGACGCCGCTGCCGCCTACCCCGCCCGCCGATAGCGCCGACATTGCCGCTATCCAAGCCGTGATCGAGCGGTCCTATCGGTTACAGGGCATTGCAGCTCGCACCTTCGATGTATCTCAGTTTGACACTGTATACATCAACGACCCGAGAACCGCGCTGGACAAAAGCCAGCAGGCATACGTCCAGAAGATGCTGCCTGTGGTGAGAGGGTATATCCCAGAACCTGCCGAGGCACCGGGGATGCTCGATTATTGGCGTCTCAAGTTCGCCGAGTGGCAGTTGGGCGCAGAGCGATGGGAGCAGCAGCAACGCGGCGTGGCCGTGAGCGCGACAGACGGCATCGTGGTTCGGCCCCCGTTAACCGGCGACCCCTCTCCGCAAGATATCCACTTCGACGGCACATGGGTAACAGGCGATCGAGCTGAAGCTCTGGTTGACACGGGAGGTGCACTACGCCGCCTCTATCTCGTGAGAACGGCGGGGGGCTGGCGCATTAGCGGCCAGCAGGTGCTGGATACACACTTTTAGGGAGGTGGGAATTGAGAAGCACGGTTGGGTGGGATAGGTGCATGAAACCGCTTGTTATCGCTCTGTTCACGTGGGTTGTCCTCGTTGCCGCCGTCGTGGGCTGCGCCAGCGCCCCGACGGCGGCCCCGCCCACCGTCGTCGTCAACGCCACGGCCGCGACGCTCGCTCGTGCCGCCAACGCCGCCGCGCCCATGCCGCCAACTGTCGCTCCCACAGCGTACCCCTATCCGCCGCCGAATCCAACCCCGCAACGAACCATGGCGCCCCGTCCGACATTCCCCCCACCGCCCACCTGGACACCCACAGCGACGCGAACGCCGCTACCGCCCCATGCCCCTAACGACGCGGCCGAGGAGAACGCCATCAAGGCCGTCATCGAGCGCAGCTACATCGTGCGCTACGGCGCATCCTTCAGCGGCGACATTGCGCCCCTCGACGAGGCCTTTGTCAACCACCCGTCGTACCCGCTGACCGGCGAACGCCTTCGTCAGTACCAGGGCATCCGTGCTCGTGTCGTCGGCCGCGTTCCCACCCCGGCGGCCCCGCCCGGCAGCCTCGACTATTGGCGCGCTTACTACACCTACGAACTGATGGACCGCGAGCAGGGCGCGCTGCTCAGCGGCACGGCGACCGCCCTCGCCAACCCGACCGTCTTGGCTGCGCACAGAGTCGCCAACGCCACCCTGATGGCCCAGGCCGCAGAAGGCACGCCCGTGGCGCCGCTCATGTACCCGACCACTGTGCCCGTCCGCAGCTTCGACCCTAATTGGAAACCCAACCTGCGCTACCTCGACATCAACGTTCAGGGCGACAACGCCATCGTTCATCTGGACGACGGAATATACGACAAGCGTCTGGTCCTGGTACGCACAGGGAAAGGCTGGCGCATCGCCGAGGATGTGCCACTCGAGTTGCACTTCTAGCGAGGCCCCACAACTCGAGTCGTGGGCTTCGAATGGCCAGCCTGCCTCGGCAGGCTGGCTAAGGCAGCGCCCCGCCGAGCTTGGCCGATGGCTCGCATCGCCAGCCCGCTTCGAGCGGGCTTCCCATCCTTGCCGCCGACTTCCAGTCGGTGGCACATTCCAACACAACGGTCCCCACCTCGCGCGAGGTGGGGGCCGTGGGCGACATAGTATAGGGGCAGGGTCTCCCCGTCTTCTTGGCACAGGCGAGACAACCCCGCCTCTACGGTCACTCGTCCAGCTTCAGCACCGCCATGAACGCCTCCTGGGGAATCTCCACGTTCCCCAGGCGCTTCATGCGCTTCTTGCCCTCTTTCTGCTTCTCCAACAGCTTGCGCTTGCGCGTGATGTCGCCGCCGTAGCGCCTGGCGATGCACATTCTGCCCATCGACTTGACCGTCCTTAAGCGGGCGATGATGCGCCCGCCGATGGACGCCTGGATAGGCACGGGAACAACTGGCGCGGGAGTTTCAGCTTCATACAGGGCCAGCTGCCGACCCCTTCTCGTAAGCCTCTGTCGCGGGCCACGATCAGGCTCGCCGCGTCCACTGTTCGTTGACTCAGGATGCCTTCATCTTCACCAGGTTCGACCTCCTGGGCGAAGTGGTAGTCCAGCGAGGCGTAGCCCCGCGTGCGGCTCTTGAGCTGGTCGTAGAAGTCCACGATCAGCTCGGCCAGCGGCATATCGAAGGTCATATGGACGCGACTCTCGTCCAGGTACTCCATCTTCTCCATCACGCCGCGCCGGTTGCGTACCAACTCCATGACCGTGCCGATGTACTCGGCCGGGGTGAAGATGCTCAGCTTCATCCACGGCTCTTCGATGGCCTCGATATCCGTCGGGTCGGGCAGGTCGGCCGGGTTGTCCACGGTAATAACCTCGCCGTTGCGCTTGAGCACCTCGTACTCCACACTCGGCGCAGTCACCAGCAGGTTCAGGTCGTACTCGCGCTCCAGCCGCTCCTGGACGATCTCCAGGTGTAGCAGGCCCAGGAAGCCGCAGCGGAAGCCGAAGCCCAGCGCCGCCGAGCTTTCCGGCTCGTAGATCAGCGACGCATCGTTGAGCTTGAGCTTCTCCAGGGCATCGCGCAATTCGTAATATTGCTCCGAATCGACCGGATACATGCCCGCGAAGACCATCGGCTTGGCGGGACGATAGCCGGGCAGGGGATGCTCCGCGCCGTCCTCGACCGTCGTCACCGTGTCGCCCACCGACACCTCGCGCACACTCTTGAGGCCCGTGGCGACGTAGCCCACCTCGCCCGCCACCAGTTCCTGGACCGCGCTCATGCGCGGGCGAAACACGCCGATTTCCAGCGCGTCCACCTTCTGGTCGCCCGCCATCAGGTACAGCGGCTTACCCAGCCGTATCGCGCCGTCGATGACACGCACGTAGGCAATCACGCCCTTGTACGGGTCGTAGTGGGAGTCGAAGATGAGGGCGCGCAACGGGCCGTCGGCATCGCCCTGCGGGTGCGGGATGCGTGCGACAATGGCCGCCAGCAACTCGTCGACGCCGACGCCCTCCTTGGCCGAGGCCAGGATGATGTCGCCCTGGTCGATGCCAATCAGGTCCTCGATTTCCTGCGCCACCTTCTCCGGCTGGGCGGCGGGCAGGTCGATCTTGTTGATAACCGGGATGACGGCCAGGTTGTTGTCCAGGGCCAGGTACAGGTTAGCGAGGGTTTGCGCCTCGATGCCCTGCGACGCATCCACCACCAGCACCGCCCCCTCGCACGCCTGCAAGGCGCGGCTAACCTCATAGGTGAAATCCACGTGGCCGGGCGTGTCGATGAGATTCATCTCATATACCTGGCCGTCGGCCGCTCTGTAATCCATGCGCACGGCTTTCGCCTTGATGGTGATGCCCTTCTCGCGCTCCAGCTCCATCTGGTCCAGCACCTGCTCCGACATCTCACGCTGGGTCAGCGTACCGGTGCGCTCCAGCAGTCGGTCGGAGAGGGTGCTCTTGCCGTGATCGATATGGGCAATAATCGAGAAGTTTCGAATGTGACTCTGTTTCATCGCGTTCCCTGGATGTGGTACAACTGACGCTTAAGTATACTCGGCAGGCGACGAAGGACCAAGGACCAACGACGAAGGAGATGTCTCTTGTTGGTCCCTGGTCCTTCGTCCTCGGTCCAATAAAAAACGCCTCCCCGCGTGGGGAAGCGCCGCTGACGCGCGAGTCGCGTGGTAACGCTACGCCATGCCTCCCCAACGCCGAGCGCCCGCGACAGCGGCGGGCCTGGCAAGAAGAAGGGTTGGGATAGCGGTTACGATCACTGGAATGTCTCTCAAGTCTCGGTACGGTCTTCGGTCGCGGCGAGCCAGGGCGCGCAACGGGGCTTCCTCGCTCCCGCCCAGTGTACCCCGGGCCCCCCCCCCCCCCCCCCCCCCCCCACACCGGCGGGGGGGGGGGGAAGGGCCCCCCCC
>JAHCIE010000096.1 GCA_026129385.1 Anaerolineae bacterium | reverse complement strand
TGTCGGTGCGGTTGACGGCGCTGATGGTGTGGGCCAGGGTCGGCGGCCACTGGAGGTTGGCCCAGCCGATGGTGTAGTGGGGCAGCGCGTTGACTTCGTTGGAGGGCGCGCTCTCGTTGCCCGCCGCGTCCAGGGCGCGCACGACGTAGAACACGGGCTGGGCGTTCCTCACGCCGCTGTCGGTGAAGGTTGTCCCGGTGACCGGGGCGGCGTTGGCCTTGACGTAGCCGCCGCCGCTGACGACGCTGCGGTAGACGGTATAGCTGGCCGCGCCGGCCACGGCGTCCCAGGCGAGGCTGACGCTGTCTGCGCCCTCGGCCGTCACGCGCAGGTTGGTGGGGGCGGCGGGTGGGGCCAGGTTCATGCGCGCGGTCTGGAGCAGCGCGCCGCTGAGCGGGCCGAGGGTCACGTTGACCGCGCCGTCGGTGACGGTCACGGGGCCACCGCTCACGTTGCCCGTGCTGGCGCTCAGGGTGAGGAGCGCGCCGTTGGGCAGGAAGCCCGCCACGGGCACGCTGACGGTGCGGGGCTGGTCGCCACGGTTGACGGCGACGACGGCGGCCTGGGCGTCGGTCTTGCGGCCATAGGCGACTACGTTGGCGTCGTCGTCGGCCAGCAGCGCCTGGAACGAGCCGCGCATGAGGGCCTCGCTCATGCGGCGGGCCAGCGACAGGTTGGCGTAGTGGGATTGCACCTGGGGGCGGGTCAGGCTGGGGTCGCTGTCCCACGGGAAGGTGCGGCGGTCGTCGGGGTCGTCGTCGCCGGTCATCGCCACTTCGTCGCCGTAGTAGACGGTGGGCATGCCGGGCATGGTGAACTGGATGAGGGCCGCCAGGCGCATGCGCGCCGCGCCGTTGGCGACATTGGCAGCGTTGAACTCCTTGTCGGCGCGGGTGTCCTGGCCCGGCGTGAGCGTCCAGCGGATGCGCTCGGTGTCGTGGCTGTCGAGGAGGTTCATCGCGGCGTAGTAGGCGGCGTCGGGGTAGTCCTCGCGGATGGAACTGACGCGGGACATGAACTCCGAGGGCTTGATGATGCGGCCGCTGTCGGCGAAGCCCTTGGAGTCGAAGGGGCCGGGCGCGAGCAGGCCCAGGACCGCGTCGCGTAGCCGGTAGTTCATGGTGCTATCGGCGCGGTCGCCGCGCAGGAAGCGCAGCAGGGTGGCGTCCTTCTGCCATAGCTCGCCAATGATGACCGAGTCGGGTTTGGTGGTCTTGACCACGGAGCGGAACGTCTCCCAGTAGCCGTTGGGGAAGGAGGCGTCGCCCATGACGTCGAGCCGCCAGCCGCCCGCGCCCTGGTTCAGCCAGCGCCGCGAGATGCTGTCGGGGTTGGTGAGGAAGTACTGCTGGACGGCGGGGAGGCTCTTGGTGATGACGGGGATGCTGTCGAAGCCGAACCAGCCGTCGTAGGTGGCGGAGTCTGGCCCCGCGCTGCCAACGCACGTGCCCGTGCCGGCGGGCACGTCGTGGAAGGTGAACCAGTCGCGCCAGGGCGAGGTCAGCGATTCGCACGCGCCGACGGTGTCGAAGTGGTGGTAGCGGTCGAAGAAGGGGCTGTCGGAGGACATGTGGTTGAATACGCCGTCGAGGATGATGCGCATGCCGCGCGCGTCGGCGTGCTTGACCAGATTCTCCCAGTCCTGCTGTGTCCCGAAGTAGGGGTCGATGCGGGTGTAGTCCTGGGTGTCGTAGCCATGATTGGACCCGGCATCGAAGATGGGGTTGAAGTAGAGGGTGTTGATGCCGAGGCCCCACAGGTAGTCGAGCTTCTGGTCAACGCCCTTGAGGTCGCCACCCATGTAGTCGCGGCCGCGCGGCTGCTCCTTGGTGGGGCTGGAGGCGGGCGGATGGGGGTCGAAACGCCACGGGCAATTGGTGTTGGCGTCGGCGTAATTGCGGCAGTAGCCCTCGGGCAGCGTGCCCCACGGCAGGGCCAGCACCGGGTCGTCGTAGCGGATGTCGCCGGTCTTGGGGTCGTTGTCCTTGCGACCGTTGTTGAAACGGTCGGGGAAAATCTGGTAGACGATGCCGCGCCGCGTCCAGTCCGGCGAGCTGAAGGCCGGGTCGTAGACGGTCAGGGCGAAGCTCTGATCGACCGGGGTGTCGGTCGGCTTGCCGAGGCCGCCGTCCAGGGCGGGCGTGTCGTCGGCGTAGTAGGCGGTCTTGGTCCCGTCGGTGACAATGAAGCGATACCACAGGTTGTTGGGTGCGGCGTTGGGCAGCGTGGCGGCCCAGAAGTCGCACGTTTCGCTCTCCAAACCGGTCTGGAAGCATGACACGTCGGTGGCGGCGGGCTGCATGGGTAGGATCGTCTGCCCGCCGGCGTTGATGTCATAGACGCGCAGCTTGACCGAGGTGACGTCGTTGTGGAAGGTGCGGAAGCGGAGGGTCACGGGCGTGCCCGCCGGGGCCGCGCCGCCGGGTGAGCGGTACAGGCTGTCGCGGGAGTCGTGGCGCAGGCCGTCCCACTCGACGTTGTTGTCCTGGCCGTGACCGGCGAGGATGGTCAGGACGTGGGTGGCGGGGTTGTAGCGGAAGACGACCTTCGCATTGTTGGTCGGCACGCTGAAGGGGATGTTGGGGCCGCCGGGCACGCCGCCCTGGCCGTAGTTCTCATCCCATCCCTGGTTGATGGTGACCTTGCCCTCGTAGCTACCGGCGGGCAGGGCCGTCGTCTCGAAGCTGTAGGTGCCGCTGCCCGTCGGGTCTTGTAGCCAGGAGCGCAGGCAGTCGGGCTGCCAGTCGCCGGAGCAGCCCAGCTCTGACTGGAAGCTACCGGGGACGGTGGCGATGATGGAGTTCTTGTTGTCGGTGACCCAGTGGGTCTTGTGGTCGTAGAAGAACTGGACGGGGCCGCCAGGCGCGGCCAGGGGGATGTTGGCCCCGCCGGGCGTGGCGTGGAGGCCGTAGTTCTCGTCCCAGCTGTTGTTTAGCGCGGCCTTGTATTCGTAGCTGCCGGCGGGCGGGCTAAATGTGCCCTGCCAGACGTCGTCGGCGGCGTCGTAGGCCAGGTGGGTGGCGGCGCAGTCGGCCTGCCAGTCGCCGGGGCAGCCCAACTCGCTTTGCAGGCTGCCGGCGATGGTGACGCTGGTAGGAGTCGCGGCGCTGGGGGCGGCGATGGCCGCCGAGAGGGAGCCAGAGAGCAGGAGAAGCAGCAAGGGTAGCAGGAGGAGGGGGAGAAGACGGGGTGCGCGAGGCGGCGTGCGGGGAGCCATCGTTGGATCCTTTCAGTCTCGAGCTGGTGGGTCAGCCATGTGAGGAAACGGGGAGACGCTCCAATTCTGCGACTCGCTGAACCGACCGGGGTGAGGGTTATGGGGCTTTGGCCAACTCATCCTTGAGGGTTTCGACATCCTTGCGATGCAGGCTGTCGTGGATGGAAATAATGCGAAACATGCCCGCGATGTCCACATCGCCCCAGACGGGGTGATGGGTGGGTATGGCAAGCTGCTCCTCGGTCAGACCGGCGAGGGTCTGCATCGTGTGGGCGCGCACCTGTTCCAGTTCGCCCAGGGTATCGGCCCACGACTGTCCAGCGCGCTTCTCGACCTGGCGGGCGTTGAAGCGGTTGAGGTCGAAGTCCTGCACCTTCTGGTAGGTTCCGTCGAGGGTACGCTGCACGATGATCATCATGCTGTATTCGGCCGAGGCGACGTGCTTCATGGCGTCGTGGATGGATGTCCAGCCATCGACGCCGTCGATGCGGCAGGCGGCGGTGGCGGCGTCCACGCCCTGGAGCGCCTGCCGCAGCCGCTCGCGCTCGGTGGTCAACCTGGCGGCCAGTTCATCTGCGCTTTTCATCATGGCTGTGTCCTTGTTGCGATGTCGTTAGCTCTTGGAGGCCTTGCGGGTATCGTAGAATACCATCATCGAGGCGGTCAGCGCGGTGCTGAGGAAGGCCTGGCCGAGGATGGCAATGGGCACGGCCCAGGCCTCTTCGGCAATCCACCGCCACAGCTCGCCGAAGCCGAGGCTGAGCAGGAAGCTCAACAGGACGAGGCCCGCCGCCGGCCAGAAGTGGCGACGGACGACCTGCCAGCTGCGCCAGTAGGCGCGGGCCGGGTTGATCTCGTCGAGGACGATGGCGGGCACGGTGAACCAGCCGTAGGCCCAGAGGAGGAAGAAGATGACGATGGCGAAGGCTACCAGGGCAGGGCCGAGGGGGCTGATCATGTTGGCGATGACGAGGAGCAGGCTGAAGGGGACGCTAAGAATCATGATGGCCGAGCAGTCGATGGCGTTCAGGAGGAGGATGCGACCCCAGGCGCCGATGACCCAGGCGGCGATGCGCTCAGGCGCAGGGGCCTGCGCTCGGACACGGGCGGCGACGAAGACGGTAGAGCGCGCCGACGAGGGTGCCGGAGGATCAGCAGGGCGATAACCAGTAGCGCGCTTTTCATGCCATCGAGGGGATGTCCAGGGCGTCGCCCAGCTGGCGATGCCGCGCGCCGCCGAAGAGGCTGGACAGGCCCAGGGCCACAGGCCGCCGAGGCTGGCGGCGCCGACAGGAGGGTGAGTAGGATTGCTGGCTTGCGCGCAGGGCGATAGAGGAGGGGTTGCGCGGCGCCTGATCGACCGGGGCGGCGGCCAGCTGGTCACGCATGAGGGTTAGCCAGGTATCGCCCAGGGACAGGCGGGGCTGAGCCAGTAGACAACATCGAGCACGGCCGCGATGGCGATGGCTAAGGGCGCGCTCACGGCCAGGTTGAAACCCAGGGCGAGGGTGTGTCGATAAGGCGGGGGCGCGACGCGCGCCGTGGGCAATCTTGTTCACATCGGTAATTCTAGCATAGTTTGCCGTCAGGCTATCAACGCAGATTGTGCGCCAGCGATCTTCTCACTCGCGGTGCCGTTGTACTGGTCACAAACACGAAGGCCAGGCAGCGCCGGCGCGAAGAGGAGAGTTATGATCGTCTCCTTCGTATCTTTGCGCCTCGTATCTTTGCGCCTGTGTGACCTGTGTGCCAGAGGGGAGGGCGAAGCGATGCTCGTTCTTGCCGAGGTGTTTGCGGTCTGTTACAATGGTCGACATCCAACTAAGTGAAACAACAGAGAAGGAGCTTGCCATGGCGGACGCGAAGGATCTCACCGGACTGCTCGAGTGGCGCTGTATCGGGCCGTTTCGCGGCGGCCGCGTCGTCGCTGTCTCGGGTGACTACGACAACCCCAACGTCTTCTATTTTGGCGGCGTCGCGGGGGGTATCTGGAAGACGACCGATGGCGGGCAGTATTGGGAATGTGTATCGGACCCGTACCTGAAGACCTCGTCGGTCGGGGCGCTGGAGGTCGCGCCCTCCGACTCCAATGTCATCTACGCGGGCATGGGCGAGACAGCGATTCGCATCGACGTGTCCCACGGTGACGGCGTCTACAAATCGACGGATGCGGGCAAGTCGTGGCAGCACATGGGACTGGCGGATACGCGCCACATTGGCAAGATCCGCGTCCACCCGCAGAATCCGGACGTGGTGTGGGTGGCCGCGCTGGGTCATGCTTTCGGCCCGCATCCGGCGCGCGGCGTCTACAAGTCCATCGATGGCGGGCAGAGTTGGCGGCTTGTCCTCCACAAGAGCGATAAGGCGGGGGCGGTCGACCTGAGCGTGGACCCCAAGAACCCGCGCATCTTGTTCACGACGATCTGGGAGGCGTACCGCAGCCCGTGGATGATTTCCAGCGGTGGGCCTGACAGCAGCGTGTGGCGCTCGATGGATGGCGGCGAGACATGGACCGACATTAGCGGGAGCAAGGGGCTGCCTCAGGGCATAAAAGGGAAGATGGGCGTGGCTGTATCCCCGGCGAAGCAGGGCCGGGTGTGGGCGCTCATCGAGCATCAGCCCGATGGCGGGCTGTACCGCTCCGACGACTATGGCAATACTTGGGAGAAGGTCAGCGGTGACTTCCGCCTCATCTCCCGTGCCTGGTATTATGTTCACATCACGGCTGACCCTCAGGATGGCGATACTGTCTACATCAACAACCTGGCCTTCTGGAAGTCCACTGACGGCGGCAAGACCTTCGCCGAGATCGACACGCCCCACGGCGACAACCATGATCTGTGGATCGATCCCAAGAACCCGCTGCGCATGGTGCAGGGCAACGACGGCGGGGCGAACGTGTCGTACAATGGCGCGGTGTCGTGGTCGAGCATCTATAACCAGCCGACGGCCCAGTTCTACCACCTGGCGACCGATGACCGCCACCCGTACTATGTCTACGGTACGCAGCAGGACAATACCAGCATCGCGATTCCCAGCGATGTCAATCACAACGGCATCAAGTGGGGCGATTGCTACGAGACTGGCTCGGGCGAGAGCGGCTACATCGTGGTGCATCCCGACGACCACAATATCATCTATGTGGGGGCGATCGGGTCGGCGCCGGGCGGCGGCAACTCGCTGGAACGCTATGACGGCCATAGCGACCAGATTCGCCTGATTACGACCTGGCCGGAGGCGATGAACGGCTATGGGGCGGAGGAGGACAGGTATCGCTTCCACTGGACGTATCCGATCCTCCTGTCGCCGCATGACTCCCACACGCTGTACATCGGCGGCAACCTGGTCTTCCGGTCGACGAATGAGGGCCAGAGCTGGGAGCCCATCAGTCCCGACCTGACGCGCGCCGATCCGGGGACTCTCAAGCCGACCGGGGGGCCGGTGAACCGCGACTCCATCGGCGCGGAGACGTACGCCATCGTCTTCTCTCTGGTCGAGTCGCCCCACGAGCGGGGGACGCTGTGGGCCGGCTCTGATGACGGTCTGCTGCACCTGACCCGGGACGGTGGCCAGACCTGGACCAACGTGACGCCGCCGGGGATGCTCGACTGGTCTACGATTAGCGGTATCGAGGTGTCGCCCTTCGACCCGGGCACGGTGTACGTCGCCGCCTACCGCTACAAGCTGGACGATTACCGGCCCTATATCTACAAGGCGACCGACTACGGGATGCGCTGGACGCGCATCGACGACGGCATCCCCCACGATGACTTTGTGCGCGTGGTGCGGGCCGACCCGGTGCGGCGGGGCCTGCTGTTCGCGGGGACGGAGACGGGCCTGTACCTGTCGTGGGACGACGGTGCGACGTGGCAGCGATTCATGCTCAACCTGCCGGTCAGCCCGGTCCATGAGATTCTGGTCAAGGATGATGACCTGATTGTGGGAACCCACGGCCGCTCGATCTGGATTCTCGATGACATCAACCCGCTGCGCCAGATGAGCGACACTGTGACCCAGGGCCAGGCGCACCTGTTCGCGCCCCGTGCGACCCGGCGCATCATGCCGGGCATCGACTGGGTGGGCAATAACCTGGGCAGCAAGAACTATCTGGGCAACGGTGGGGCGTTTACGGTGAGCAAGTCGCCGGAGGGTGCGCTCAAGCGGCGCTACCTGGACGTGGGGGAGAACCCGCCGCGCGGGGCGGTGATTACCTATTGGCTGGCCGAGATGCCCACTAAACCCATCAAGGTGACGATTCAGGACGCGGGCGGCATGACGGTGCGGGAATTCACCAGCATGACGGCCGAGGAGCGCAAGAAGGCGGGCCTGGCGCCTACGCTCACGGAGGCGGAGGCGTCGCAAGGCACGCTGGCGGGCGAGGGCGAGGAGGGCGAGGAGTTGACGCCGAACGCCGCCGCGGAGGTGAAGGACCTGCGCGCGCCGGCCAACGCGGGCTGGAACCGCTTTGTCTGGGACCTACGCCTGGCTCACGCGACGAAGATTGAGGGCAGCGACGTGGCCGCCGAGACGCTGATCGAGGGGCCGTTTGTGCCGCCTGGCGTGTACAGCGTGACGCTGACGGTCGGCGACCAGAGCCAGACGCAGCGCTTCGAGGTCGTGGCAGCGGGGCGTGTGACGGCCAGCGCGGAGGATTTGCAGGCGCAGTACAACCTTCAGCGCCGCATTCTCGACAAGGTGAGCCAGATGGCGGCGGCCATCAACCAGATGCGCGACTTGCGCGGCCAGATGGATGGCTGGAGCCAGCGTACGGCGGGGCTGGCGACGGGCAAGGCCGTGGGGAAGGCGGCCGAGGCGTTGCGCGATAGGACGCTGGAGGTTGAGAAGAAGCTGCTCGTGCCGGACATCAAGGCCAGTTGGGTCTACAACAACGAGGGCCTCCGCCTCTACCAGCAACTGGCCGAACTACGCAGCGTGGTGGGCATGGGCGACTATCGCCCGACGGACCAGGCGTATGCGGTGCTCGACCACCTGACGGCCAAAATCGACGCGACGCTGGCGGAGTGGGAAACGCTCAAGGCGGAGGCCGTGCCCGCCCTGAATCGCCAGATCGCCGAGGCGGGCCTGGGGGGCGGTCATCGTCAAGGGGTAGGAGCGGCTGTTGCTGGAGTTGACAGGACCTGACAGGTTTCTGGAAACCTGTCAGGTCTTCCTCATGTTGGGTGAGCAGCAGGGTCTAGCCTGGCGCGGGTCGCCTCTTTTGTCGCCGCCCCGGCGCGCGCCTATACTTGGCGGTGGTGTATCCGTGGCCTTTCGGCCTTCGTCATTACGTCCGGAGTCTTCGTGTCCCACCGTGGCTGGCTACGGGGGCTGGTGTTTGTTGGCGGGATGGCTGGTCTGGGCGTTGAGATGGCCGCGTCGCGGCTACTAGCGCCCTTCTTCGGCACGTCGCTGCTGGTGTGGGCCAATCTCATCGGCCTCATCCTGCTGTACCTGGCGGTGGGCGCGTGGCTGGGGGGCCGCCTGGCCGACCGCACCCCGGACCCTGGTGTATTATACGGGGTGACGGCGCTGGCGGGCTTCCTGATCGGTGTCGTGCCCTTCGTCGCCCGCCCCATCCTGACGGCGTCGCTGCAGAACTTCTTTGACGCCTCGGTGGGCCTGTTTGTCGGCTCGCTGCTGGCGACGGTGGCCTTGCTGGCTGTGCCCGTCACGCTGCTGGGGACGCTGACGCCCTTCGCGGTGCGTCTGTCCCTGGACGACGTGCGCACGGCGGGGCGGGACGTGGGTGGGCTGGTGGCCCTGTCCACGGTGGGTAGTATCGTCGGCGTGTTCCTGGCCGTGCTGGTCCTCATCCCGGCGCTGGGTACGCGGCGGTCGTTCCTGTTCTTCGCCGTGGCCCTGCTGGGGATGGCTGCGGTGGGGCTGCTCCTGCACGCGCGGCGGCGGGCGAGCCTGGGCGCGGCGGCGGGATTGGCATCGCTGCTGCTGCTAGAACTGGTCGCGCCGAGCGTGGTGCGGCCGGGCGCGGGCGTGCTGTACGAGGGCGAGTCGCCATACCACTTCGTGCAGGCGCTGGAGGCGGGCCGCGACCGCTGGCTCGCGCTGAATGAGGGACAGGCGCTGCACTCGTGGTACAATCCCGACCGGCTGTTCGGCGGCGGTATCTGGGATAGCTTCGCGGTCGCGCCGTTGTTCGCCCGCGACGCTGCGCCCCGCTCGCTGGCGGTCATCGGGCTGGCAGCGGGGACGGTGGCCCGCCAGTATAGCGCGCTGTATGGCCCGCTGCCTATCGTGGGCATCGAGATCGACCCGCTGGTGGTGGAGGTGGGCGAGCGGTTTTTCGATTTGCGGCTACCCAACCTGACGACGGTGATTGCCGACGGTCGCGCCTGGCTCCAACGGGACACGGGGCGCTACGACGTGCTCATCGTGGACGCCTACCGCCAGCCGTACATTCCGTTCCACATGACGACAGTCGAGTTCTTTAGCCAGGCGCGCGATCGCCTGAGCGACGATGGGGCGCTGGTGGTCAACGTCGGTCATAGCCCGACCGATCACCGCCTGGTGGATGCGCTGGCGGCGACGCTGCGCGAGGTGTTCCCCAGCGTGTACGTGGTCGCGCCCGACGGCTCGTTCAACAGCCTGCTCGTTGCGACGCGCCGCCCGACGACTCTGGCCGACTACGAGGCGCGCGCCCAGGCCGTGACGGA
>JAHCIE010000095.1 GCA_026129385.1 Anaerolineae bacterium | reverse complement strand
CCACTATCCTGCGTAAGGTGTACAGCAAGTGGCAGCTGCGCGAAGTGATGGTCGACTTTTGGACCGACCACTTCAATATCTACCTGTACGACGACGTGCAACGCTGGGGCAAGCTCGTCGACGACCGGGAGGTGATTCGCCCCCACGCCCTGGGTAACTTCCACAACATGCTGCGGGCCAGCGCGGCCAGCCCGGCCATGATCACTTACCTGGACAATAACACTAACCGCCGCCAGGCCCCCAACGAGAACTACGCCCGCGAGGTCATGGAACTGCACACCCTGAGCGTCAATGGTCCCTACAACCAGAGTGACGTGCAGGCCCTGGCCCGCTGCTTCACTGGCTGGACGGTCTACCCGATGCGGCAGGCGGGGCAACCCCACCCGCAGGCGGGGCAGTTCCGCTTCAATGCGGCCGACCACGACACCGGGAACAAGACCCTGCTTGGGCGCACCATCATCGGCAAGACGGGTGCGGCGGGCATCCAGGAAGCCGAGGAGGTGCTGGGCTACCTGGCCGCCCATCCGGCGACGGCGCGCTTCATTGCCACCAAGCTGGTGCGCAAGCTCGTGGCCGACGATCCGCCTCAGGCCCTGGTCGACCGTGTGGCCGACAAATTCCTCGAAGCGGCCGACGCGCCCGACCAGATCGCCCAACTCGTGCGCCTCATCTACACATCGGATGAGTTCCGCCAGTCGGCGGGCCAGAAGACGAAGCGGCCGCTGGACTTTGTGGTGGCAGCGGCGCGCGCCCTGGGTGCGGACATCTCAGCGGCCAGCGGCCAGACGCGCGGCCTCGACAATCTCTACAATGCGGTGCGCCCGATGGGCCAGCCCCTCTACGGGCGGGTCTTCCCTGATGGCTACGCCGACAAGGGCATCGAATGGATCAACACGAATGCCCTGTTGTCGCGCTGGAACCTGGGCCTCAACCTGGCCAAGAATCGCCTCGGCCAGCAGGGGATGGTCGCCCTGGGGCCGTGGGTCGATGGTCTGACGACCAAGACGGCGGCTGGCCTGGTCGATGCCCTGATCGATCGCGTCCTGGGCTACGCCATCGACAGCGCCGACCGCGACGCCCTGATTGCCTATGCCTCCGCAGGGCGGGGCGGGGCGACGCCCATCGATAATGCCATGCGCAACCAGAAGGCCCCCGACGTGGCGGCCCTGTTGATCGCCTCGCCCTACTTTCAGGCGCGGTAGGGCAACCAGGGGCGAAGGACGAAGGAGGAGGGACCAGGGACGAAGGACCGATGACCAATAGGTCACGCTGATGGTGAACATCCTTGGTCCTTGGTCGTTGGTCCTTGGTCGTCCGACAGACTCTTACCTGGCAGTTATCCAGTTGCGATAGAGCGACATAAGGAGTAACCATGTCCATTCCCTCCCGGCGCGCGTTTCTATCGGATAGCCTCAAGTCAGCCATTGTGGCCGTCGGCGGCCTGGCGTGGCCGTCGTGGATGCCGCGGGTGGCCTTCGGGCCGCCGGACCGCTCGCCGCGTGGAGATACGCTGGTGGCCATTTTCCTGCGCGGCGCTCACGACGGCCTGAATATCGTCGTGCCCCACGCCGCGCCTGGCGCAGACCAGTACTACGCCAGGCGGCCACGCATCGCCATCGCCCAACCGAACGCGAGCAACCCCAATTCGGTCATTGACCTGGATGGGCAGTTTGGGTTCAACCCTGTGTTGCGCCCACTGAAGGAAATCTGGGATGAGGGTGACCTGGGGGTCGTGCATGCGGTTGGCTCGCCCGACCCGACCCACTCCCACTTCGATGCCATGGACTACATGGAGCGCGGTACGCCGGGCGAGAAGCAGCTTCAGACCGGCTGGCTGGCTCGCCACTTGCAGGCCCTGGCCAACGAGAACCACTCGCCGTTCCGCGCAGTCGGCATGGGCAGCGTCGTCCAGGCCGCGTTGCGTGGCCCTGTGCCCGCCCTGGCCCTGGAGAGCATCGCTCAATTCCACCTGGACCCCAATCGGGCCTCATCGGACATCGCCCGTTTCCAGGCGACTGTCGCGTCGATGTACCAGGGCAATGGCTTCGTTGAGGCCCAGGGGGCCGAGGTCTTCGAGGCGATGGCCATCCTCGATAAGGTCACCGCCGGCGGGGCGTATCAGCCTGCCAATGGCGCGCAGTACCCCAATTCGGCATTCGGCAACGCGCTGAAGACCATCGCCCAGCTTATCAAGAGCGACGTGGGGCTGGAGGTGGCCTGTGTCGACAAGGGGGGCTGGGACACCCACGCGGGCCAGGGAACGGCGGATCCCACCCAGGGGAATAACACCCTACCCGCGCTGCTGAACGACTTGCAGGGGGGGCTATACGCCTTCTACGCCGACCTCAAGGACCGTATGGGCAGCATCACCGTCATCACGATGTCAGAGTTTGGGCGGCGACTGGCCGATAACGCCTCGAACGGGACCGACCACGGCCACGGCAATGTGATGTTTGTGATGGGGGGTGGCGTGGTTGGCGGCAAGGTTCACGGCGACTGGCCCGGCCTGGCCCCGGAGAAGCTCTACGGTCCCGGTGACCTGGCGATCACGACGGACTTTCGTGACGTGCTGGGCGAGATTCTCAAGCTGCGCGTCGGCAACCACATGCTCGATCAGGTGTTCCCCAACTATACTGACTACAACTTCCGGGGCGTGGTCAAGCCGCGCCAGCGGCCCTTCCGCGCCAGCCTGGATGACTTCATGGCGGCCGCGCGCTAGTCGAAGGCGGGTAGCTGGTGGTCGATAGCCGATGGCGGGTAGCGAATGGCGGATGGCGGAGCCTGTCCTGCTCTCGGCCATGTGACCATGCGCCATTCGCTATCGGCCATTTGCCATGTGTGGTATAATTGTTGGCAGTTGACGCGGGCAATGACGTGCGTGATGGAGGTGGAAGGAGAGACCATGTTTGGGATTCAACCGCTTCACATTCTGATCATCGTGATGGTTGCGTTCTTGATTTTTGGCCCCAAGCGGCTGCCGGAGTTGGGCCGCTCGTTGGGAGAGGCTATCAACGAGTTCAAGTCGGCGGGCCGCGAACTGACGGATGCGGCCAGCGGCGAAACGCAAGCCCCGCCGCCCCAGATTGCCCCCCCCGCGCAGCCGCCTGTCGCCACGACCGACAACGGCGTGGCCGCCGAGCCGACCGACGCGCCTAAGGGCTAGTCGAACATGGCGGACAATGAAGCGCGGATGACCATCATCGAGCACCTGGATGAGCTGCGATCGCGGCTGATCAAAAGTATCATCGCGATTCTTGTCACCACGGTTATCTGCTACATCTTCAGCAACCAGATTTTGGAGCTGCTCCGTTCGCCGGCGAGTGAATATATCGACAAGTTTGTGGTCTTCGGTCCGATGGATGGCTTCATCGTGCGCTGGAAGGTCGCTTTGTACGGCGGCATCGTTCTGGCCGCGCCCTTCCTGGCGTGGCAGGCTATCATGTTCATCATGCCGGGCCTGACGGACCACGAGCGCAAGTTCATGGTCCCGGGCTTGCTGGCCATGGTGGGCCTGTTCCTGTTTGGCACATTCCTGGGCTACCTGAGCCTGCCGGCGACGTTCCATGTTCTCATCGGTATGATGGGATCGGAACTGGAGTACTTGCCGACCGCTAACTCCTACGTTTCCCTGGTGGTGTTCTTGTTGCTGTCATGGGGGCTGGCCTTCGAGACGCCGGTGGTCATCCTCGCTTTGGTGCACCTGGGCCTGCTCACGCCGCAGACGCTACGCAAGCAGCGCCGCGTCGCCTATTTCGTGATGTTCGTCTTCGCCGAGATTATCACGCCGGTGGCCGATCCCATCGTTGCGCCGATGATGATCATGGCGCCTATGGTGGCCCTGTTCGAGATTAGTGTCCGCCTGGCTGACCGTATCTATGCTCGCCAGCAGGCGGAGGCGGCGCTGCCGACTACGAGTGGGTAAGACGGTCCGCTGGCTAATGGTCCTTGTTCTGGTAACTGATGCGTGAAACGTGATGCATGAGAACTCTCGAAGTAGCTCACGCATCACGTTTCACGTTTCACCGAAGTGTCAGGCTGCTTCACCACGAAGAACGCACCCTCATGGAATCCCCCCGCTTCATTGCCATAGAAGGCCCCATTGGGGTCGGGAAGACCACTCTGACGCGCCTGCTCCAACCGCAGTTTGGGGGCACGGTTCTCCTCGAAGTCTTCGAGGAGAACCCCTTTCTGGCCGCCTTCTACGCCGACCGCGCCCGCTATGCCTTCCAGACCCAGTTGTTCTTCCTCCTCAGCCGCTACCATCACCAAAAGACGGAAGTGCCGCGCGGTCTGGCCGAGGGACATCTCGTCAGTGACTATATCTTCGCCAAGGACCGCCTGTTCGCGGAGCTGAACCTCGAGGGCGACGAGCTGGCGCTCTACGAAAACGTTCATCACGCGCTCGCCGAACAGATTCGCGTTCCTGACGTCGTGGTCTACCTGCGGGCCGACCTGGACACGCTGATGAGTCGCATCGCCTTTCGCGATCGTCCCTACGAGCGCAACATGGACCCCGCCTACATCGCGCGGCTGTCAGTGGCTTACGACCGCTTCTTTGAGCATTACCAGGCCTGCCCCGTGGTGACAGTGGATACGGGGGCGCGCCACTTTCCCGCCGACCCCCACGCCGTCAACGAAGTCGCGGCCCTTGTCCGAGCCGCATTGACGGAGGGACTGTATCAGGCACGACTGCCCCTCCAATCTCTACTCTCCAATCCCTAATCTCAAACTTCGAGCTTCTCCCTCGGCCTGGCGGACGATCGCCGCCGCCTCGCGCAGCGCGGCGTGGTAGACCGCATTGCGGTAGACGCGCGCCATCTCGTCGCGCAGCAGATCAGCGTCATCCAGTTCGGGCATCTCCACGATGCGTGACCCCAGGAGTGCAGCGCCTGTGACGGCCTCCGCCTTCAGGCATAGCCGGTCATCCATCCGCTGCACGGTAAAGGTGGCCGGGGTGGGGCTATGCGCGGCGAGCCGGATGCTCGTGATGGCGCCCGGCAAGTCGGCAAAGGATGGATCGGCCACCAGGCTCACCTGGATCGAGCGCGCGCCGTGGCGATAGCTGATCTTCCAGACGCCGTCGCCCCTCGCAACGTGCTCCAACTCCCACCGCAACCGACTGGCGAGCCAACCGACGTACAACAGCGGTCGGACCGGCGCGCCGTCGGTTCCGTAGAAGACGTGGATCTGATCGATGCGGTTCAGCAGCGGTCGGGTCAGTGGAATGTCGAAGAATTGGGCTGCCAGCTGCCGCCAGGGGGTGAGGCGCGCCCAATTGAGGTCACCCAGGCCTTCCCAGCGGCCGCCCTCGCTCGACAGACGAGCCAGGTGGCTCAGATCAGCAAGGCCGTCGACCGAGCGTCCCGTATCGACGATCACGCGGTCGGCCAGTGTCGCTAGCCGCGCGAACGAGGGGTCCTGCCACGGCGGCGGGCCTGCCCACCACAGGATGGTGGGCACTGAGGAGACGAGCAGGGGCAGCGCCAGTTCGGGTAGATAGGCGGCCGGGCGTCCTCTGGCCTCGATGGCGACATACTCGGCATATGCGGGTCGCCGGGCGTGCACGCGCAGCGCGGCGACCTCGGCTTCCAGCGTATCCGCCTCGGCCGCGCCGCCTTCGAGGACGATCACGCGGCCGGGGTGACTGTCGATCACGCTGGCAAGGGTCGCGGTCAGATCACCGACAGGATCACGGGGAATGACCACCAGATTGTGCACGGACGCGGCTAGCGTAGCGGGGCTGTCGGCATGGCCGACCATGCTCCGCCGCAGGGCAGCCAGCTCATCTTCCACGTCGGCAGGCGTCACGCGCCGAGTCTCCTCTAGCATCGCCAGGCTCCTCCCCTCGGGCTATAAGCGCCGCCAGCGCCGCCGGCCGGCTTCGATGAAGGCATCGGCCCTCGCTGGTCCCCAACTACCGGCCGGGTAGCCTTCGGGTGGCGGTGCGTGCTGCCAGCCGTCTAGAATGGGCTGAATGATCTGCCATTGCGCTTCAACCTCGTCGGCGCGGGTGAACAGCGTCGCATCGCCGAGCAGCGCATCAAGGATGAGGCGCTCATAGGCTTCTGGTTGCTGCTCGGCGAAGGTCGCGCCGTAACGGAAATCCATGTACACGGGCCGCATCCACATGGTCTGGCCCGGTACCTTGGCTTCGAAGCGAATGCTCACCCCTTCGTCAGGCTGAATGTTGATGACGAGCAGGTTGGGGCGTACGCTGCCGAGGCTGGCGGTGGGAAACAGGATGAGGGGGGGCGAGCGAAACTCGATGGCGATCTCTGTGGCGCGCTTGGGCAGACGCTTGCCGGTGCGCAGGTAGAAGGGCACACCCGCCCAGCGCCACGTTTCAAGCTCTAGCTGCATTGCCACATAGGTCTCGGTCGTCGATGCAGGCTTGACGCCTGGTTCCTCGCCGTAGCCAGGCGCTGGCGCGCCGCCGATGATACCGGCTGTATATTGGCCGCGCACGGTCTGGCGCGCTGCCTCGACAGGCCCAGGCATCCGCACTGATAGCAGGACTTTCAGCTTCTCGTCGCGTACCTGGCGCGCGTCGAAGTCGATAGGCGGCTCCATCGCCGTCAGCGACAGGAGCTGCAGACCGTGGTTCTGGATGATATCGCGTAGCGCGCCCGCTCCATCGTAATAGCCGCCACGCTCCTCGACCCCCACCTGCTCAGCGACTGTAATCTGAACATGGTCGACATAACGATGATTCCAGATCGGCTCGAAGATGGCATTGGCGAAGCGTAAGACAAGGAGGTTCTGAACGGTCTCCTTGCCGAGGTAGTGGTCAATGCGGAATACCTCGTCCTCGCTGAAGACGCGCAGGAGTTGGCCGTTCAATGCGCGTGACGAGTCAATGTCGTAGCCGAAGGGCTTCTCAACAATGATGCGCCGCCAGCCATTGCTCGTGTTGGCCAGCCTGGCATGGTCCAGGCCATCGATGATTTCGCCGGCGACGCTGGGTGGCGTAGAGAGGTAGAAGAGTCGGTTGCCCCCCACGCCGAACCGGGTGTCCAATTCGGCGAGCCGGGCGCTAAGCGCATCGTATGATGGCGTGTCGTCGTAGGTCTTGAGTGGCAGGTAGAACAGGCGGTTGGCGAAGCTCTCCCAGACGATCGGGGTCGGGTCGCCGCTACGCGAATGCTCGACAACCGCCGCGTGCATCTTGGCGCGGAAGGCTGTGTCGTCCATCTCGGTGCGCGCCACGCCGACGACGACGAACTGGGCCGGCAGTAGGCCCTCTCGCGTCAGGTTGTAGAGGGCTGGCATGAGCTTGCGCTGGGTCAGGTCGCCGGACGCGCCGAAGATGACCATGATGGCGGGTTCCGGGGTGCGCGTCAGGCGCAGCCCGGCCAGCAGCGGATTCTCGTCCAGACCAGTGAAGTGGGCTATGTCCATGGATCCCCTTAGTGCGAAGGCTCCCTTAGATTGTAGCCTTTGCGACGCACGGGGCCAAATGGGCGAATCATGCCCGTCGCGCGGTCGTTACCGTGAACAGGCCGAGGGGCTCAATTCGCGTGCGGGGATCGACGAAGCCTGCCTCGGCTGCCCAGGCCGCCACCATCTCGGCGGCGCGCAGCTTCATCAGCCACGGCTCTCCGTAGCGGTTGTTGCACACGTGGGCGATCATCTCCAACTGGGGATGCTGCACCTGGGTGGTGAAGATGAGCGTGCTGCCGGGCCGCAGCGCGCCGGCGATGAGCCGCAGCGAGCGGCGCACCTGCTCGTCGCTGAGCAGAATCTCGTAGAAGCCCGATACGATAGCGACGTTGGGCGTGGGAGTGAGGGCGGCGAAGGCGGCCGAGGTCGAGGCGTCGGCGCGAATATAGCGCACCCGCGAGGCTAGCGCCGCACCCCGCTGTCGACCGCGTGCCAGCCCAGCCGTGTCCAGGTCGCGGCACTCGGCTGACAGGTCATCGCCGCCGTCGTCGGCAAACACCTCCAGCAGGTAGTCGGCCGGGCCGGCCGCCACGTCGAGAATATGGGTGGCCTGACCGGCGACGCGGTTAGCGGCGATAGTCTCGCGTAGCGCGTCTTGCAGCTGCCGCTTGCGCCCGCGCAGCCCGCGACACCCTATTTGCTGAAGGTACAGCCAGTCGGCCAGCCAGCCGATGCCCCAGCGCCCGCTCGGCTGATTGCGATAGATGTACTCCATTGACTCGCCGGAATCGAAGCCGCGCTCCAGCCCCAGGGCGATGCCGTCGCTGGTGCGCCCCACGCTGTGCAGTATGCCGCGCAGGGCGGCCCATTTCCAATCCGTGTTGTACAGGCTGTCCATGATGACCTCCGTGCCAGGGTGGACGTTGTCTCTGAGGCCAGTACACCACGGCGCGACTGCCAGCGCCAGCCATTGGGCCGCCAAAAGCCGCCAGATCGAGGCGCGAAGGTTGAGATCAAGCAGGTGAGGACTTGCTGAGGCGTCAAAGCCAGGCGAGGGGCAGGTCTGACAGGCTTTCGGCAGGCTGCGTTGCTCTCCCTTAGGCTCGCCGGCCTGCCTGACCCGCTGGGGGCGTTGCGCTCGGTGCGCTTTCCTCCTCGGCGAGGGAGCGCGCCACGCCACGTAGCGCCTGCCGCCGGGTGCGGTTATAGGTTCCCTCACTCAGCAGCAGGCGGTTCATCGTGTCCCGCGTCGGAATGTCGTCGACGTAGCTTTCCTTGAGCACCAGGTAGGCATGCCACTCGCGGCGGCCGGCGACCGTGTCGCCCTTCGGCTCAGCGCCTGAGGGCCGCAGCCGCTCGATGTGACGTATTAGCACGTCCCGCAGCGCCTGGCCGCGATCGATGACGGTGGCCCGCCCGTCGGCCCGCGTGGCCGCGGCCGTCGCTACGACGGTCAGGTGCGCCAGGGCGTGCTCGCCGAGGTAGGGGAAGTCGTACAGGTGGCGCAGCGCATCCTCCACCTCGCGCGCCGAGAGCGGCTCGACGGAGCTCGAGAAGCGCACCGGCGTCGACTGGGATCTGCTTCGCAAGGAGGCCCGCGCGTCGAAGGGCGACGCGGCCGGCGAGAAGAAGTTCAAGCGGAAGTACGGCGTCACCGCCGAGGAGGTCATCGCGAACCACTCCGCGAGCCTCAAGAACCTCCGCAAGGTCGAGGAGGAGCTCCAGCTCGACATCAAGGCGCTCCGCGAGACCTACCAGGCGATCCGCGACGGCGAGCGCCTCGCCGAGCGCGCGAAGGCCGAGCTCGTCGAGGCGAACCTGCGCCTCGTCGTGTCGATCGCGAAGAAGTACACGAACCGCGGCCTGCAGTTCCTCGACCTGATCCAGGAGGGGAACATCGGCCTCATGAAGGCCGTCGACAAGTTCGAGTACAAGCGCGGCTACAAGTTCTCGACCTACGCGACGTGGTGGATCCGCCAGGCGATCACCCGCGCGATCGCCGACCAGGCGCGGACCATCCGCATCCCGGTCCACATGATCGAGACGATCAACAAGCTCATCCGCACCTCGCGTTACCTCGTCCAGGAGTACGGCCGCGAGCCGACGCCGGAGGAGATCGCCGAGAAGATGGAGCTGCCGCTCGACAAGGTCCGCAAGGTCCTCAAGATCGCGAAGGAGCCCATCTCGCTCGAGACCCCGATCGGCGAGGAGGAGGACTCGCATCTCGGCGACTTCATCGAGGACAAGAGCGTCGTGTCCCCGGCCGAGGCCGTCATCAACATGAACCTCGCGGAGCAGACGCGGAAGGTCCTGAAGACGCTCACGCCGCGCGAGGAGAAGGTCCTCCGCATGCGCTTCGGCATCGGCGAGAAGTCGGACCACACCCTCGAGGAGGTCGGCCAGGACTTCGAGGTCACGCGCGAGCGCATCCGCCAGATCGAGGCGAAGGCGCTCCGCAAGCTGCGCCACCCGTCGCGCTCGAAGCAGCTCAAGAGCTTCATCGAGAGCTGATTCCTCCACGCACACACTTATCGCGGGCGTCGCGAGCCTCCACGGCCGGCGCCCGCGGACTTTTTTAATGCGGTCGGCTCTCGGCGAT
>JAHCIE010000094.1 GCA_026129385.1 Anaerolineae bacterium | reverse complement strand
GCTCGCCCCAGAAGCGCCAGTTGGATGGCGTCCAGATGGCCTGGCCGGGCGGCCGTCGCAGCGTGTTGACCGCCATGCCGACGCATAGCAGCACGAAGGGCAGCGCCAGGACATGGGGATGGTTGTCGCCCAGCAGGAAGCTGAAGCCGGGGAACTCGTCGATGATCTCCACGCCCCCATCATTGATGACACGGGATGCCTGCCACCACCAGATGAAGCGGTCGGGGATCCAGCCCATCGCGGCTGCCGGGCCGTTGAGATTCTTGATATCGAGCCAGGCCCAGAAGCCGGCCGACCCGATGCCGCCCGCGTGCATGACCTCCAGCACACCCATCAGGTTGCCCAGCACGGCCACGAACAGCGCGCCCAGGAGGCCGAAGCCGATGGAGCCGAGGGGCGCGTCGGTGAGCCTGTCGCGGCGGCGTGTCGCCAGATTGTAGACGATGCTGAACGCACCCGTCACGGTCAGGGCGAAGAGCAGCGCATGCAACAGGTTGAAGGCGCTACCGGCGGGCACGCCCGACAGCTTGGTGAGCATGGCGGCCATGACATAGCCGAGGTAGTAGTAGGAGATGGCGAAGCCAGACAGCCACGGGTCCGGCGGTGGAAAATTCTCGGCGCGCAGGATGGAGTTGATGAAGGCGAACTCCATAAACTTTTCGCCGCCCGCCGTCGCAATGTCCGGGCTGTAGGCGCGCAGCAATGCCCACACCGCCAGCGCGCCCGCGAAGAGCAACTCCGTGGTGACGATCACGCGGCGATTGGCGCGCAGGAAGTCGGTCATCGGCGCGCGCCGCCACACGGCGAAACCGACACCGCCCAGCGCCGCCAGCAGTGCGACGATGGTCACGCGCTGGTTGCCCAGGACGTCGAAGGATGCGCCGTACCAGAGGCCGAGGGCGACGAGCAGGATACCCAGCGGGCGCGCGAAAGCGTAGCCACGATCCGGCAGGTGGCGGAACACGCGCAGCGTCAGGGGCAACGCAGCCAGCGCGAAGAGCTGGACGGTCAGATACCACACGAGGGTGTAGAGCATCAGCCCGGCGTGCCCCCTACCACGCGATAGATCGTCACCTCTTGATTGCTATACACCTTCTCCAGCTGCCCTTGCTGGGCCATGCGCTCGAACTTGGCGATGCCCTCCGGGCGGTAGTAGGCTTTCTCGGTGGGGCCAACGTAGACGTAACCGACGCTGTAGCGCCGCATCAGGTCCAGGGCGCGGTTCGCATCCGGCGTGTCAAACATCAACTTGACGTCGCTGCCGCGCTGGTCGACGACCGGCGTCGTCAGCGCCGAGCGCTGTTGCCGCTGGTGGTTGCTCCAACCGACCACTGTCGGGAAGCCGGTGTAGATGGACACCCGCGACCCCCAGCGATACTCGGGCGTGTGCGCCTCCAGGATGACCGGCGTGCCGGGGATGTTCTGCTCCATCCACTGGATGGCGTCGCGGTCCCACTTGAGGGCGTAGTTGGCGACCGGTCGCCCGTCGGGCGCGTCGCTGTAGGTGGCGGTGTTCATGTAGGCCATGCCGTCGAGGGTTGGCCCCACGGCGCGGTCGAAGCGATCGTTGACGCGGCCCCAGGTGGCGAAGATGGGGTACAGGAGCACACCGAACAGTAGCAAGGCGAAGGCCGCCTCCCACACCACGCGGGTGATCACGCTGACTCGCCGTAGCGACGCCCATACCCAGGCCAGGCCCGCCGCGGCTGCTACGCCGAGCATCACCCACACCTGGAGGTAGAACTTGAACACGGTGTTCATGCGGCTGATGTCGCCCTTAAGGACGATGACATCGACAAGGAGGGTCAGGCCCACCGCCGCTGCCACCAGCAGGCCAATGAAGGCCGCCGAGGGTGTCGGGCGCAGGCCAGCCGCCAGCCAGCCCGCCTCGCCGACTGCCTGCTCCTCCACTGCCGCCGGCCGCCGCAGGAGCAGTAGCAATGCCACTGTCAGAATGGGCAGGCCGATGACCCACGCGCCGTAGTTGAACACGGCGAGGATAACCATCGCCCCGGCCAGGATAAGCGCCACCTGGAGGATGAGCCGCCTTGCCGCCCGGCCACGCTCGCTGGCGACCTCCCCTAGATACCAGTCGCGTACCTGGAAGAGGAGGAACGTCACCACGGTGAACAGGAAGAAGCCGTGGACGATGAGATACGACCACCAGACGGTGCGCGAGCCGGTCCAGGGTTCAACCGAGGTGAAGGCGGTGGCGAAGTTGCTGATGAAGGGCAGCCACAGCAGGTTGCTGAGGGCGAACACCAGCGCCGCCCGCCATAGCGTCTCGCCCAGGGCGCGCAACGTCAGGCCGTAATGGCGGTAGGCGGCCAGGGCAAACGCGCCCGTGGCGACCACCAGATACGTCGGGTAGTCCCAGGTGTTAGCGGGCCGCAGCGCGCCGATGGTCAGGCCGAAGATGAGCCAGGACGCGAGCGCGGTCGGCCAGCCCGCGCCGCCCAGGTTCAGCCGCCACGCGCCGCGCCAGCGCAGGGCCGCATTCAAGGCCAGCGCCAGGGCCAGCAGGGTCAGGGGCAGCGTCAGCATGTGGGCGTGCAGGTCGCCGTACAGGAAGGTGAAGTACGGGAACTCGGTAATGGGCACAGTCTCGGTCTGCGGGTGGGGAATGGCGCGGCTGGCATTCCAGTACCACCACTCCTGACGGAAGCCTAGCTGGGCGTCGCCGCTCAGCACGCGGCCCATGCCATTCAGGGTATTGGCGACGGTCGCCAGGCCGGGGATGTTGCTCTGGAGCTTGTTCTGGCTGACGCCGCTGAGGCCGTCGGCCAGCAACTTGACCTCGCCCAGGTTGCCGACGACCACCACGAATAGCGCGCCGAGTGCGCCGTAGAGTGACGCGCCCGTCATGCCGCGCCGCGCGCCGTCCCCGTCGTCGCCGCGCGCCACACCCGCCCGGTCCACGAGATTGTAGACCACGGCGAACGCGCCCAGGCCGGTCAGGGCGAAGAACAGAGGCACGGCCAGGTTGTAGGCCACGGACGGTACGATGCCGGTCATCAGGATCAGGGTTGCGACCATGACGAAGCCGTAGTAGTAGTAGTTCAGGTAGCCGCCCGCGAACCACGGGTCATACGACGGGAAGAACTGGGTGCGAATGACGCCGTTGAGGTAGGCGAAGTCCATGGGCTTCTCGCCGCCCATGAAGGGGTGCCACAGGTCCGGGTTGCCCATGCGCACGGCCAGGAAGCCCAGGAACAGGGCCAGGAACACCAGCTCGCCAGCCAGGACGTCCCGGCCCCGGGCGCGGAAGAAGCCGCGCAGGCCCGGCCACTGCCGCCAGGCGAAGAGCGCGGAGACGAGGGCCAGCACGAGGACGACGCCCCACACCATCAGCGGCCCAAAGGGCATGACACGCTGGACGCTCGCCAGCAACCACGCCCCGTAGCTTGCCAGGAGCAGGCCCAAAATCTTGCTGCTGAACCAGCCCCGGTCACCCAGGAAGCGAAACACGGCGAAGGCGATGGGGAAGACGACAATGCCGAGCAGTTGAATCGCCAGGAACCACATCACCACGGCCAGCAGTGGCGACTGGTTCACGATGGATGCGGGGTTGAACAGGCTGGACCACGTGCCGCTGAGCTGCTGATTGACCCAGTCGGCCTTCGGCAGCATCAGGTCGGTCTTGGGCGTCGTTTCGCCTACGGCGGCCGGGGCCTGCGCCTGGGCGCGGGTCACGCTCGGCAGCGGGGCGATCCGGTCAGCGATGATCGCGCCCACCACGGGCAGCTTGCGCCAGCGGGCGTTGTTGTAGACATTGGTGGCTTCCTTGTCCCACAGCCGCTGGATGCCGCCCCACTCGATACCCTCCCCCAGTATCTGCTTCGCCTCGGCCTTGTTGAAGGCGGGGGTCTTCTCGAAAATGAGCACCTTGGGGTGGTCGTAGACGCGGAACTGCTCCTCTGAGCCGTCGTCGTTCCACACCAGGGGGCCTAGTTGCGGGTAGCTGGTGAACTCGGCGGCGCGGCGGTAGCCCAGCGCCTCCGGGTTGTTGAGCATCAATTCGTAGTAGCGCGTCGTCATCGGCCAGCGCATCGGTAGGCGCGGGATGGACTCGTACAGGCGGCCCGATGTCATGAAAATGTAGTCGGCCTGGTCCATGCGGTCGACCAGCTTGTCCAGCTTGGCCGGCTCGTCCTCGTCGTAGTTGGTAATCTCCAGGCCCTGGTAGATGCTGAAGCCGTCCTTGCCATCGACGCGCAGTGGGATGCCGTCGTCCCAGTGCTCGTTGGCGAGCGCGGCGTTGAAGGACTGGATGGGCGCGCCCTTGAGCGCGCGCGTGACAAGGTAGTAGTCGCGACCGGCTTCGAGCGCCGCATCAGCCCCCGCGTCCAGCGTGACCGCCGCCGCCTGGCCCTTCGGCCCGCCGCGCTCCAGGTTGGCCGTAACCTGGCCCCGCGCCACCACGTCCCGGCCGCCCGCGTCCCGCGCCACGATGACCTCCATCGTCTCGGGGTCCACGTCGCGCCGCGAGTCGGCCAGGAAGTTCATCTGTACACTGCTCAGCGTGCCGTCGGCGGGCGCTTTGAATGGGGTCACGTTCATCGCGCCGTCGGTGTTCCACACAAACTTGTTGGCGATGGCCACCTGCGCCTTGCGCTCGCCGCCGGCCGTCGCCAGGGTGACGGTCGCGCCTGTTGGTACGTTCTCGTAGATCCAGCGCGACGCTGCGACGCGCGTGACCGGCCGCTGGTAGATGCCCGTGAAAGTGATGGCATATAGGAGGGTCCCGCCCACGACGAAGACGGCGAACAGCGCCGTCAGGCCGCGCCCCACTGTCCAGGTTCGCCCGCTGCCGATGGCGCGGCGCGTGGTCCAGTCCCACAGGAAGACCAGCAACCAGGCCGCCATGAGGGCCATGAGCGGATACATCTGCAAGAAGTAGCGGATGGACTTCACCCACTGCGTGCCGTGGAACAGGAAGGTGATGCCAATCCAGGCCACGGGCAGGATGTGCGCGCGCAGGCGCGGGTTGCCCAACACGCCGTTGAGGCCCCCGCGCAGGCCCAGCAGGGTCTGGACGAGGGCCACGCCCCAGCCGGCCCAGGCGGCAATGCCCAGCGGGATGCCCAGGCCAAACCACACCATGTTGTAGAGCGGGAACCACAGGGGCGCGCGGTCGGCCCACTGGTGGCCGAAGGGCACGTCCACGTCGCCGCGATTCATGCGCTGCGCGTTCGCCATGTCTTCCCGCCACTGAGGGTTGAAGCGGAGCCAGCTCAGCGGCCCGCCCTCGGGGGCCAGGAAGGCGTAGGGCATAATGAGTCGGAAAGCGACCAGCGCCACCACCAGGAACAACAGCGCACCCACGAGGACGTTCGTAGCGTTGGGTGGGTTGGCTTCGACCGCTGTTGTCTGCCCGTCGAGGGGCGCGCGGCGATGCTGCCAGGCGTCAAGCAGGCGCACGCCGATGGCAATCGCCACCACGCCCAGCAGCGTCAGCAGATTGATACGGCTGCCGATGGCGGCGGCGAAGCTCAGGCCGAGTAGGGTATAGTCGTACCACCGCCCGCCTTGCAAGACGCGCACGGCGAACAGGAAGGTCAGGATGGCGAAGAAGTTGGCGAAGGTGTCGGCGGTGTAGAAGTGGGATTGTTGGATGTTGAGGACGGTGAACGCGCCGAGGGCGGCGGCCAGCAGGCCCACCCGCGTATCGTACAGGCGGCGGCCGATGAAAAACAGCACGACGAGGGCGGCCAGGTCAAACAGGCTCGATAACAGGCGACCGAGCTGACTTACCTCGCCGTAGCCGGTCAGTGGCCCCTTGACGCCGAGGATGCCTTGCAGCCAGGTCGCATCCTTGAAGACCTCGGCTGTGTAGCGCGTGACGAAGAGGGGCAGCGTGCCGTAGACGAAGGAGCCGAAGTTGTTGTTGTAGGGGTTGAGGGGTGACTTGGCGGTGTCGAAGTAGTCGCGTATGCCGCTCGCCGGCCGGACCGCTGCCGTGACCATCGTCAGGAAACGCTCGTCGGGATGGAGGCTCTGGGACTCATCCCAGTTGCGGCCCACCATGCGCAGGTAGCCGCCGAAGGCGAGGATGGCCGCCAGAAAGAGAGCGACGGCCAGGCCGCCCAGCAGGGCCTGTCGCGCCACGGCAGGGCGCGGCGCAGCCTCTGCCGCGGGTGTCGTCGCTGCTCCTTCGATCACGTTATCCACGACGCCTCCTCCAAACCGCATCCACACTACACCACGACATCATAACAACGCATCGATAGCGCAAAATGTTCGCTTCCGGCGGGAATCATGCAAGATGCGGGACGTTAGCCGCCACCGCAACGCCGTTATTTTAGCCGAAAGGGGAAGGGTCGCCAAATGTTACGGCTTGCGGAAGGCCAGAATCAGTTCGCCCTTGAGGATATAGCGCGTGTCTTCAAGACGAAAACCCCGCGCCGCGAACAGGTCGGTGAGCATCTCGCGCGTATAGTGGGAGATATGCTCGTCGGCATAGCCGCCGGGCGCGGCCAACCCGTAGGCCTTTTCCATCGTCACCCACTGCCATTGCGCATAGTCCGGCGTGCCCAGGATGAGACGGCCGCCCGGCTTCAGCACCCGACATAACTCGCCCAGTATAGGCGACGCCATCGGGACGTGCTCGATGACCTGGGAGCACACGACACACGGGAAGCTGGCGTCGGCGAAGGGCAGTTGGAAGCCTGTCCCCTGGACCAGGGGCCGCCCGAACTTGCGGGCGTAACGCACCTTGCGCAGCAGCACATCCAGGGCCACACTGCCGGGCGGTAGCGCGCCGATGATGCGGCTCGACCCACAACCGACATCGAGCACAGGGCCTTCGCTGCTGATAAGCTCCACGATATGCTGGTAGCGCTGCCGCTGCCAGTAGCGTTGCAGGGGGATGACGCTGTCATGGGCGCGGTCGTCGTAGTCGGCGGTCAGGATGGAGTTGCGCACCCCCCACAACTGGCTGAAAGTTCGCAGGTAGGCGAGTCCGAAACGGGCGGCGCGCTCCCCCGCGCTGTGCTGGGGCGCAGCGGTAAAATGGAAGGGGATCTCCATCACCCGCCAGCCGTCAGCATAGGCTTTGACCAGGACTTCCTGCAATACATCGTAGTCGCGGGCCTGGAGCGCCTCGCGACGCAACGCGCCCGCGTGGTACAGGCGGTACGCGCTGGACATGTCGCGCACGTGCAGGCTCAGCCCACGGCTGAAGCCCGCATTCAGGGCACGGCTCAATATCCGGTAAGGCGGCGTCATGTCGACGCGACTGCCGGGCACGTAGCGCGAGGCAATGATGACCTCAGCCTCGTGCCGCCAGCCCCACAGGTCACGGATGAAGGTTGGCTCGCCCGCATAGTCGGTGTTGAGGGTCAGGATGTACTGGCCGCGGGCCGCTTGCACGCCGGCCTGAAAGGCTGCGCCGTAGCCCGGCCCCGCCGCCTCCACCCAGCGAACCCCGGGCGTCGGCCCAGATGCCAGGGGAATGATGCCGCGCGGGGCGGCGACGATCACCTCGTAGCGAATCCCCAGACCCCTCGCCACGCGCGCGGCGCGGGTTGCCATGTCGGGCCAGGTATCGTCGTCATCGGCGAGGGGGATGAGAACGGTCAGATCAACCCGGAGGGGCGGGGAGTCGATGGTCATCAGAGGCAGTTCACCTCAACGATGATGCGCTCCAGGTCGGCCGCGCTCAGGGCGGGGTGCACCGGCAGGCACAGTACCTCGCGGGCGGCGCGTTCCGCCTCGGGGTGGGTGTCATCGTAGCCGAGATGGCGGTACAGGGGCTGGTGGTGAACCGGCGCGGGGTAGTGGATTCCCGTGCCGATGCCGCGCCGATGGAGTTGTTCCTTTGCTGCATCCCGGTCGCCCTGAACGCGGATAGTGTATTGATGGAAGACGTGCCGCGCTTCCGGCCGAACGGTCGGCGTCTCAAACCGGGTGATGCCGCGCGACAGGGCGGCGGCGTTGGCAATACGACGCTCCGTCCAGGCCTCGATCTGGTCGAACTGGGCCAGGCCAATGGCGGCGTGAACGTCGGTCATGCGGAAGTTGTGCCCCAGGCTCACATGCTGGTAGCGTACCGGCGCGCCATGCTCGCGGAACAGCCGCGCCGCGGCCGCCACGGCATCGTCATTGGTGGTGATCATGCCACCCTCGGCGGTGGTCATGTTCTTCGTCGGGTAGAAGGAGAACGTGCCGATGCCGAAGGAACCGACGCGCTGGCCCCGCCACGCCGCCCCGTGGGCCTGGCAGGCGTCCTCGATGAGCCGCAAGTCGTGGCGGCGGCAGATGTCCACCAGCGCGTCCAGGTCGGCGGGTTGGCCGTAGAGGTGGACGGGCAGGATGGCGCGGGTGCGTGGGGTGATGCGGTCCTCGACCTGCGAAGGATCCAGGTTAAATGTGGCCGGGTCGATGTCGACGAACACCGGCCGCGCGCCCACAAAGAGCGCGGCATTCGCCGAGGCGATGAAGGTGAAGGGCGTCGTGATCACCTCGTCGCCGGGGCCGATGCCGCACGCGACCAGGGCGGCGTGCAGCGCGGTCGTCCCGTTGGACGTGGCGATGGCGTGCTTGACGCCGATGTACTCGGCGAAGCGCGTCTCTAGCTCGCGCACTTGCGCGCCCTGGGCCAGTTGACCGGAGTCGAGGACAGCCAGCACGGCCGCCTTCTCGGCGTCGCCAATCAGGGGGCGGGCGATGGGGATGTAGGGTTGATCCATGTCAGGGCGTCTCCGCTGCGCCAAAGTCATAGGTTTGCCCACAGCGTGGGCAGGTGTAGTGCAGGCCAGTCTGCTGTTCCAGCGTCGCCCCGCACGCGCAGGCGTAGCCGACCAGGCGCGCCGGCACGCCGAGGACCAGGCCGTGGTTGGGTACATCGCGCGTCACCACAGCGCCGGCGCCAATCATGGCAAAGCGGCCAATCGTCACACCCGCTACCAGAATTGCCCCCGCGCCGATGGACGCGCCCGTGCGCACCAGGGTGCGCCGCGCCTCCCAGTCGGTCGCGCCCTTCTGCGAGCCATCCGGGTTGATGGCGCGGGGGATGAGGTCATTGGTGAGGCAGGCCTGGGGGCCGACGAAGACGCCCGCCTCCAACACGGCAGGGTGATAGATGAGCGCGCCGTTCTGAATCTTGCAGTTGTCGCCGACGTGGACAGCAAAGTCGATGTACGCGCCCTGCCCGACGATGACATTCTCGCCCAGCACGGCATCCTCGCGGACGTGGGCGAGACGCCAGACGCGCACGCCGTCGCCCAGGCGGGCGCTTGCCGAGACGTCGGCGGCGGGATGGATGAAGACGCCCATCGCCCTAACCCTCGGCTCGATGATTTGCACCGCTCTCCAACGCCAGGCCGGGGCGCACTACTTCGCCCGTGTGCCCCGCGCGTAGGATCGCCGTTGCCAGGGCCAGTGATGCCAGCGCGTCGCGGGGCGGGACGGGGGGCGCGCCTCCCTCGCGCACGGCATGGACGAAGGCATCCAGCTCGACCATCAGCGGCTCGCGGCGCTCGACACTCAGCCGTGTCGCATTGCCCTCACTGACGCCCATCAGCACCGACAGGGTGTCCCAACCACCGGCCGCCGATTGGTTCTCGTAGAAGGTAAGCTCCTGGCTCAGATAGTTGACCTGGAACATGCCCCGCTCGCCGGTCAGCGTCAACTCACGCACCTTCGTCGGCGTCAGCCAGTTGATGTCGAGTGTACCCATTGCCCCGCCACGGAACCGCACCAGTCCGGCGAACATGTCCTCATTCCCTGTCGCGATGTGGCTGCGCGACTCGGCGTAGACCCGCTCGATTTCGTCGCCGAGCAGGTAGCGCATGATGTCGATGTCGTGCGGCCCCAGGTCATGGATGACGCCCACATCGCGGATGCGGTGCGGGAACGGGCCTACACGCCGCGCGCGGACCTGCAGCACCGGACCACCCTGTCCCGCATCGAGCCGCCGCTTCAGTTCCTGGATCGCCGGATTGAACCGCTCGATATGGCCGACCGTGAGCACCAGCCCCGCGCGCTCGGCCGCGCCCGCTATCCGTCGTGCCGCATCGAGGTTCGCCGCGATCGG
>JAHCIE010000093.1 GCA_026129385.1 Anaerolineae bacterium | reverse complement strand
CACCTGAACCTGGAGGTGGAGCAGCGCCAGATGGTGCTGGAGACGCTAAACCCTCAGGAGCGGCTACGCAAAGTGAGTCACCTGCTGGCCCAAGAGCTAGATGTCTTGCAGCTCCAGAACAAGATTCACTCGGCCGTGCAGGAGGAAGTGGACAAGAGCCAGCGCGAATACTATCTCCGCGAGCAGATGCGCGTCATCCAGAGCGAGCTAGGCGAGGGCGACACATCCGTGCGCGAGGTGGCCGAACTGCGCGAACGTATCGAGGCGGCCGGGATGCCCGCTGAGGTACGCGAGAAGGCGGACAAGGAATTGTCGCGCCTGACAGACATGCCGCCCGCCTCGCCCGAGATGGCCATCGTTCGCACTTACCTCGACTGGCTCATCGCCCTGCCCTGGCGCGTCGAGAGCGTCGACAACATGGATCTGCGCAATGCGGAGCGGGTGCTCGATGCGAACCACTACGGGCTGCCCAAGGCCAAGGAGCGCATCTTGGAGTACATGGCCGTGCGCAAGCTGGCCGCCGACAAGATGCGCAGCCCCATCCTATGCTTCGTGGGCCCGCCCGGCACGGGCAAGACGTCGCTGGGCCGCTCCATCGCCGAGGCGCTGGGCCGCAAGTTCGTGCGGGTGTCCCTGGGCGGCATCCGCGACGAGGCCGAGATTCGCGGCCACCGCCGCACGTACATCGGCGCGTTGCCTGGCCGTATCATCCATACCATGCGGCGCGCGGGCACGGTCAACCCCCTGTTCATGCTCGACGAGATCGACAAGGTAGGCCTTGATTTCCGGGGCGACCCGACCGCCGCCCTGCTGGAAGTACTCGACCCTGAGCAGAACTTCGAGTTCTCCGACCACTACCTTGACGTGCCCTACGACCTGTCGAAAGTCATGTTCATCACCACGTGCAACGTCCTGGAAACCATTCCACCTGCCCTGCGCGACCGCATGGAGGTCATTCGCTTCCCCGGCTATATCGAAGAGGAGAAGCTCGCCATCGCCAAGCAGTTCCTGGTCACGCGACAGCGCGAAGAGCATGGCCTCAGTGCGACACCGCTTCGCTTCTCCGATGAGGCGCTGCGCCACATCATCCGCGAATACACGTACGAAGCGGGCGTGCGCAACCTGGATCGCGAGATCGCCAATATCTGCCGCAAGATAGCGCGTCTCGTCGCCGAGGGCGACCCGACGCCGCGCACCATCGGCGTGGGGCAAGTCCACAAGTACCTGGGGCCGGCCCCTTTCAGCCACGGCCTGGCCCAGGACGAGGATGAGATTGGCATCGCCACTGGAATTGCCGTCACTGAGGCGGGCGGCGACGTGCTTACCATCGAGGTCAACCTGATGGAGGGCAAGGGCAACCTGACCCTGACGGGCAGCCTGGGCGAGGTGATGCAGGAGTCGGCCCACGCCGCGCTAAGTTACGCTCGCGCCCACGCCCGTCAGCTTGGCATCGACCCCCAGGTATTCGAGCACGTCGACATCCACGTCCATGTGCCCGAGGGCGCGATGCCCAAGGATGGCCCATCGGCCGGTATCACCATCGCCACCGCGCTCATCTCGGCCCTGCTACAACGCCCCGTCAACCGCGAAGTGGGTATGACGGGCGAGATCACGCTGCGCGGCCGCATCCTCCCCATCGGCGGCTTCAAGGAGAAGGTCATTGCCGCCCATCGGGCCGGCCTAAAGACCGTTCTCGCGCCATCGAAGAACCAGAAGGACATGGGTGACCTGCCCGCCCGCGTTCGCCGCGAGATGAACGTCGTCTTCGTGACGAAGATGGATGAGGTTCTACCCGTGGCGCTCAGCGGCGGGACGGTCGCGGCGGGCAACGGTCATTCCCGCCGCAAGAGCAAGCCCCCCACCGCATGAGACGAGCCGGTGATGCCTGCCCCACGCAAGGCAACACCAGGGTGCAACGGGCGCGAAGGCACGAAGCGGAGGTGTACCTCAGCCGCTTCGTGCCTTCACGCATTCAGACCCAAAAACTTACGCCGATTCCCGCAGGTGAACAACTCTCCACGTTCTGTCAGTCGGTTCATGCTATAATGTGACTGTCTCCCCACGAGCCTTGAGGTCAATCAGTGGCCGTTCGTCAGCCACCCAACAGCCGGTCGAGCCGGTCGAACGCGCCGTCGAGCGGCGCGCGGGGCGCGGTGGGCTGGGGCACGAGCATGCCCTGGTGGACCCGCGCCAGCTTGCCGTCGTAGCGTACCTGGCCGCTGTGGGCCTGCTGCAACATCCACGGCGGCAGCTCGCGACCCTCGTAGCTGCGCCACAGCGCGTCCCATGTCATGGGCGCAGGCAGCGCAGGGGCGGTGGTAGTCGTCGCCAAAGGCTGCGAGCGGCGCGCGATGAGCCAGTCCTGAACGCCGAAGAAGGCGGCGCTCAGGGCGAGCAAGGCAAGCCAGAAGGGCCACAAAGTAATGAGGGCGCTCAAGCCAAAGACGATGCCCGCGATGGAGACGCCCACTGCGACGATGGCGGCCCATAAGCCTTTCGCATCGCGACTATCCGCGGCCTCCCAACGCCACGAGCCGCGCCCGAACACAAAGACGGCGCCGATGGCATTCAGAGCAAGCACGACGAGGGCAATTGCACCCAAAACGACGACTTCCATGGTTCCACCTCCACCGCATGAGTTAGGACTATTATACAGAACAAAAGTTCTGTACGCAAGGGGGTGAAGGGCGAAAATCAGGTGAAATGTTCAGCGCGCTGAGGCCGTTAGCTTAGTAGGCACACGTTGCCTGGGGAGGAGCCTATGGAGCTGGCGCTGGAGAGCTGGCAGGTGGTGGTGGGCGCGTTTCTGTTACTGATGCTATTCACGATCTGGACGACCATCAGCACCCGGCGCGGCATGCACCCAGTTGGGCCGGCCGGCTCGCTGGAGGCTCAGGCAGGGCGCGGCGCGATCGAGGGGACAATTGGCTGTCTGGGGTTTGCCCTGGGTGTCGTAGTTCTCCTGGGGGGCGTCTACGTGGCGCTCCGCCAGCCGGCGCTTCCCGTTCCCCAGGTTCGGTTGCAGATGGCCATGCCCACCGCCACGCCCATCGTTGAGGGCCGACTGCGGCCGGGGCTGCACGTGGAGGTGGTCACACCCCGGCTTGTTCCCATGTACGCGGCGAATACCCTCGGCAAGCCCACCGAGGCTGTCGTGCTGGTAGCGGGCAACGGTCTGGTGGGTGTCATCAACGGCGGCCCCGACGAGTGCGGCGGGGCGATCTGCTGGCGGGTCCAGCTTGCCAATGGACACCAGGGCTGGCTGGTGGAGCGGCTGCCCGAGGGGGCGCGGGTGCTGGCGGCCGTGCCGTAGGCGGCTCGTAGGACTGGCAGCGGGCAGCCCCGCAGGTGCGGGTTCTGCGCGAGGGGGGCGCGCGCCCGCCCGATAGCCCTGGCAGGCCGACAAGGCTTGCCAGGGCTGTGCGCGTGAAACGTGAAGCGCGAGAAGAGGCCATCGTGGTCACGGTTCACGCCTCACGCCCCACGTGTCGCTTCACTTGCCCCTGCCGCGCAATGCGGGTATCCTACAGCCATGAGCCGTACGCAGCCAGCCGCCGATCTTGCCGCCCTCCTGCGCGAAGGGCCATCCAGCCGTGCCGTCTTCGCCCGTCCCGGCATCGCCCCGACACGTTTGGCCGAGACCCTGACCGCCCTGGCCAACGCCGACGGCGGCGCGGTCGTCATCGGTATGGATGAGAAGGGCCAGGCGATCATCGGCCTCGACGATGTGCAACTCGTCTTCAACCAGGCCCTCGAAGCCGCCCTAGATATCGATCCGCCGCTGGTCATCCCGATGCCCCGTATCGTCGAGCGTAACGGTGAGGCCCTGCTGATCGTCAGCGTCCCCGAAGGCCTGCCCCACGTCTACAGCGCCAGGGGCCGCTACTATCGACGCGATGGGCGCAGCAACCGCCTGCTGACCACCTCGGAGCTGCGGCGGCTGCTCGTCGAGCGGGGCGAGGTCAGCTTCGAGGCTGAGCCGGCGCGCCTGGCCGTCCGCACCGACCTCAGCGACGAGAAAGTGCAGCGTTACCTCGACGCCATCGACGCGGGCGCGGCCCTGGGCGTCGATACGCTCCTGCGCCAGCGCCGCTGCCTGACCGCCGACGGCCAGCCTACCCACGCCGGCATCCTCCTGTTTGGTAGAGACCCGCAAGCTTTCGTCCCTGGCAGCGAGGTTATCGTCGTGCGCTATGCAGGCACGGAACAGAGCGACACCTACCTGCGCGAGGATATCCGCGACACCTTACCAGAGCAGATTCTGCGCGCCGAGGCCTTCGTCGTAAACAACATGCGCGTCGGGGCTAAGCTCACCGGCCTGGCCCGCGAGGAGCGTACCGAGTACCCTCGCGAGGCTGTCCGCGAGGCCCTGGTCAACGCCGTCGCCCACCGCGACTACAGTATCCGCGGCCAGGAAACCCGGGTCTTCATGTTCGCCGACCGCATCGAAATCACTTCGCCCGGCCGCCTGCCGGGGCCTGTCACCGTGGACAACCTGGAGGACGAACGCTTCTCTCGCAACGAGGCCATTGTTCAGGTACTGTCCGACCTGGGCTACATTGAGCGTCTCGGCTACGGCATCGACCGCATGCGCCGCCTCATGGCCGACGCCGGGCTGCCTCCACCCGTGTTCCGCGAGACGGCCAATGGCTTCCAGGTCGTGCTGGTCGGCCACGGCGAGCGGCTGTCCCCCGTGGAACGCTCCCCGGTACGGCTAGGCCAGCTTACCCAGGGTGGCCTCAACGAGCGCCAGGCTCACGCCCTGGACGTCGCCGCCCACAATGGGCGCGTCACTAACCGCGACTTGCAGGAGTTCGCCCCCGACGTGAGCGCCGAGACGATTCGCCGCGACCTGGCCGACCTGGTGGACAAGAACCTGCTCCTGAAGATCGGCGAGAAGCGGGCCACCTACTACATCCTCAAGTGAGAACCATGCCCCCCCCCTGGCCCGATCTCGTAGTCGCCCCGCAGCCGCTGGCCGTTGAAGTCGGTGCGACCGTCCTCGCCGAGGGCGGCAACGCCGTGGATGCCGCCGTGGCCGCCGCTCTGGTCCAGGGCGTCGCCGACCCCCAGATGTGCGGCATCGGCGGCTTCGGCGCGTTGCAGCACTACGACGCCGCGACCGGCCGCCACACAACCCTGCAATTCCCCGGCACGGCCGGTTCCCTCATCCGCGAAGATATGTGGCAACATCTCCTGCGCGAGGAGTACCGCGTCGGCTACGGCTTTCGCCTGGCGGGCTACGAAAACGACGTCGGCTGGCAATCCGTCGCCACACCGGGCACCGTCGCGGGCCTGGCCGAGGCCCACCGCCGCTGGGGCAGTCAACCGTGGGGTAACCTGGTCGAGCCGGCCGCCCGCCTCGCCGAGGACGGCCTCACCCTCACCCCAACGCTGACCGACCGCTGGCGGCGGCCCGGCACGCCGGGCTTTGCCTTCCCGGTCTGGCGCATCACCCACACCCTGGCCGCGCAGCGTATCTTCACCCGCGACGGCTTCACGCCGCTCCAACTGGGCGAGAAGCTCGTCCAGACGGACTTACGCCCGTGGCCGTGGGCGCGAACAGGGGCCGCAGAACTTCTACAGCGGCGCGCTGGGCCGACCGTTAGGCCAGGCCATCGCCAGACCACGGCGGTTATATGCCCCCGACGACCTGGCCGCCTGCCGCGCGTCCGCGCCCTGCCCCGGCCGTCGGCCACTACCGAGGCCTGACCGTCCAATCTGACCCCTACCCGACGGCGGCGCGACTCATCCAGATGCTCCATGCCGCCGAGCACTTCGACCTGGTCAGCCTCGGCCACAACAGTCCGCGTATAGACCTCGTGGCGCGCACGATGCAGTGGGCCTTCGCCGACTGGACCACGCGCCTGGGCGACCCCCTCTTCACTGTCATTCGCCCACCATTACCGACCACGTCTACGCCGCCGCCGCCGCCGCCCGCCTCGCCACAGGCGAGCGGTTCCATCCCCCCGCTGGCAACCGGCCGAGCACAAGGACACCACCCACATTACCATCGTCGACCCGGGCGGGCAACTGCGTCAGCCTGACTCACAGCCTGGGCGCGAGTAATTGGCGTCGTGGTGGACGGCCTCGGCTTCCAGCTCAACAACACCATGAACTGTTTCCACCCTGTACCGGGCCTGCCCAACTCGCTGGCCGTCGGTAAGGCCCGCCTCAGCGGCATCTCGCCCACCATCGTCTACCGCGATGGTCAGCCCGCCATCGTCATCGGCGCGCCCGGCGGCACTCAGATCATCACCGGCGTCCTGCAAGTCTTGCTCAACCTGATCGACTTCGGCATGACGCCCACCGAGGCTGTGGCCGCGCCGCGCTTCGACTCGCAGAGTCACGTCATCGACCTCCAGGCGCGCCACCCGCTGGCGACCGTGCGCGCCCTGCAAAATATGGGCCACACCGTCTACCGCGAGCCGTATAGCTATGGCAGCTTCGGTCTCGTCCACGTTGCCGTCCGCGACCCCGAAACCGGTGGCTGGCACGGCGCAGCTGACCCCGGCGGCGCGGGTATGCCCCTGTCGAGCGCACAGTTGTGAATCGTTCACCACTCAGAACGCTTGTTCGAGAGGATTCAAACCCACCTTTCCCACGATTACCCACGTTTTCCCACCCCCTGGTCAGCGAAATATCCACATATCACACTGAAACCCTGCAGACATCGTGAACCTTCCGGCGGTCTGCCCCAGGCAACCGTCCGCTGAACTTGAAGGGAGACGCCATGTCTGTCCAAAGCCCTGCCCCCGCCGACGCCTCCACCGACCTCGCCCCCCTGCGCGATCGCATCCGACGCGACGGCAAAGTCCTGCCCGGTGGCATCCTCAAGGTCGACTCCTTCATCAACCACCAGGTCGACCCGGCGCTCATGGCCCTCGTGGGCCGCGAATTCGCCCGCCGCTTCGGCTATCTGCGCCCTACCAAGGTTCTCACCGCCGAGATAAGTGGCATCGCTCCCGCACTCCAGGCCGGCGTCGCCCTGGACGTGCCCGTCGTCTTCGCCCGCAAGACCCGCTCGGTCACGCTGCCCCCCGACACCTTCGAGCGTCACGTCCCGTCGCGCACCAAGGGTGGCGAGACCTTGCTCCTGGTCTCGCCGGAGTACCTCGGCCCCACCGACCGCATCATCGTCATCGACGATTTCCTCGCCTCGGCCAGACCACCCGAAAGCCCTGGCCGACATCGTGGGCAGGCAGGTGCGACCCTGCTCGGCATCGGCTGCGTCGTCGAGAAGAGCTTCGAGGGATGGTCGTCAGCGCCTCACCGCGTTGGGCGTGCCTATCGAGCCTGGTCGATATCACATCACATGGACGAGCGGCATCCACTTCGTCGGCGGTGATAACGACGAAGGACCAAAGACCAATGAATGCCTCTTGGTCATGGTCGCCCTCGTCCCCGCTCTACGCTCCACGCTCTACGCTCTACGCCCTACGCTCCACGCTCCACGCTCCACGTCCCCAATTTCCCGCTCCACCATCCGCCGCCCAAACACCGCCCCAAAATGCCGCGTCAGGCGGCGCGGATGTCATCGCCTGGCAGGGCAATCCCCAGCTCTGCCCGCAAGCTCGTCACCTCCTTATCAGCGCAGCCCGCACGGCACGATCCAACCCCAATGCGCCATGTCTGGCTCGATGTTGAGCGCCCAGCCGTGGTAGAACCCAGCGGCTGATGGCGGTCGAGGCGCAAATCTTCTTGCCCCACCCACACCCCGGGAACGAGTCGTCGTACGTTCCTACTACGTCAAAGTCGGCCAGGGTACGGATGATCACGTCGGCCAGCTGGCGGTAGAACCACTTCACCTCCCGGTGCGGTAGCCTCTCAGGTCAGGATGGGATAACCCACGATCGGCGGGGCCGTGATAGGTCACTTTGCCGCCACGCTCGACGGAACCAGCGGGATCCCCTGCTCGGCCAGGAACTCGGCCAAGGACAGGATGTCCTCCGCCTGACTCTGCCGCCAGGGTGTACACCCGGCTCGTGCTCTAGCAGCAGCAGCACATCCTGCGGCCAACCGACTGCTTCGCGCGACCAGCCGCCGCTGCAACTCGTTACGCGGTCCATACGGCTCCGTCCCCAGGTTCACCACCCACACCCGCCCTGTCGCTGGTTCCGCTCACCGTCTCACCTTTCAAGCGACCACTAACCACCGACCACCGACCACCGACCACGGGACGGCGCGAGTCGGCCTGACCTCCTATTCGCGCAAAGGCACACAGGCGCGAAGCCACATAGCGGGCTTGCCGCCGCATCCCTGCGCACCTTCGTGGCGTCGTGTCCCCCGTACCACCGCTGCATCAGCCGACGTGGCGCACTATCGATGATCGGTGGGCGGTCGTCCGTGGTCGCTCTTACACCCCCTGGCTCTTGGGGGGGCGACTGGCTATCCTCGTATAGCGTCGGCCAGAGCCGCCTCCAGAAGTCGTAGCCCGGTCTCGGCCGTCGGCTGGTCGATAGTCAGCGCGGGCATGAACCGCAGCGTATTGAAGCCGCAACCCAGCACGAGCAGCCCGCGCTCGAAGCACTTCTGCACCCGAGTATCGCGCTGCCCAGGATCCGGATCACCCGTCGCCGGGTCAATCAACTCCGCTCCGACCATCAGCCCGACGCCGCGCACATCGCCAACCACCTCGTGGCGCGACTGAATATCGCGCAGGCCGGCCAGGAAGAACTCACCCATGCGCGCCGCGTTCTCCAGCAGCCCCTCCGTCTCGATGACTTCGATGGTCGCCAGCGCCGCCGCGCACGCGAGTGGGTTACCGCCAAAGGTATTGGCATGCGACCCTGAGTCCCAGTCCATGATATCGGCGCGCGCCACGATAGCCCCCAACGGCAGCCCCGACGCGATGCCCTTCGCCAGGCACACGATGTCCGGCACGACACCCCACTGATCGATGGCGCACCACATCCCCGTACGGCCCATACCGCTCTGAACCTCGTCGGCGACGAGCAGAATACCGTACTTGGCGGTGATGGCGCGTAGCCGCTCGTGCCAGCCCGGTGGAGGCACGATGTAGCCGCCCTCGCCCTGTACCGGCTCGACAAAGATGGCGGCCACCTCATCGGCCGGGACCAGGCGGCGGAACAGTGTATCCTCGATATAGTCCACACAGGCAATGTTGCAGCGCGGGTATTCAAGGTTGATAGGGCAACGGTAGCAATAGCCGTAGGGCGTGTGGGTCACGCCGGGCATCAGCGGCTCGAAGCCGCGACGGTGAATCGGCTTGCTACCCGTCAGGGCCAACGCTCCCATCGTCCGCCCGTGGAACGAGCCAATGAACGACATGAGCCGCGAGCGCCCCGTGTGATAGCGCGCCAGCTTCAGTGCGGCCTCGATGGACTCGGTGCCCGAATTGGTGAAAAAGACCCGTTTGGGAAAATTGCCCGGCGTGATCGCCGCCAGCTTCTCTGCCAATTGTACTTGCAGCTCGTAATAAAAGTCCGTGCCCGCCATGTGGATAAACTGCTCAGCCTGCCGCTGCACCGCCTCGACCACCTTCGGGTGGCTGTGCCCCGTGGCGCACACCGCCACGCCCGCCGTGAAATCCAGGAAGCGGTTGCCGTCTACGTCCCACACCTCAGCGCCCCGACCGTGGTCAATCACAAACGGATACGAACGAGTATACGACGGTGATAGCGCCAGGTGGTCGCGCGCGACAAACATGGCTGAATGTGGGCCTGGCAGCACATGCGTTTGATGTCCATTGCTGGGGGACGTGCTTGTGGGGTGTACGGTTTGCGTTGTCATTTGTCTCTCCTCTTTTGTTCAAGCCGAAAAATATGATGGATTCTATGACCAATGTTCCCTGCCCACGGCTGGCAGCCCGTAAACGGAAATTCACTTCGGTTGGACCCAAGAGGGACACGATGTTTGGTGCGGCGCGGTGACATCATTGGCACGACCGACCTCCTTTGTCGAATACTTTACCAGGCAACTGTCACTTTAGCAAGTCGCCAGCAACAGATGGTAAAACCTTGCTTCACGGCGCAGCTTCAGCCGAGACCAGAATTTGGGTGCGACCGCTGTCCTGGTCAATGGTGATGCTGAGGGCAATTTTGTCATCGCCCTTCTGAAAGACCAGGCTGGTGATCTCAGCCGAGGCAAACCCTTCATCGGAAAGCAAGCGCCAACCGCTGGCTGGCAGCTTGTCTTGATAGAAAGCCACCACCTCAGCCGGCG
>JAHCIE010000092.1 GCA_026129385.1 Anaerolineae bacterium | reverse complement strand
GCGTCACGTCCCCGACCTGGGCATCACCCTGGTCGAGGTTCTGGCCTACGCGGCGGACCACCTGAGCTACTATCAGGATGCCGTCGCCACCGAGGCCTACCTGGACACGGCGCGGCGGCGCATCTCGGTGCGGCGGCACGCGCGGCTGGTGGACTACCTGATGCACGAGGGCTGCAACGCCCGCGCCTTCGTCTTCGTCGAGTGCCAGGGGGGCGAGGTTCTGCTGCTGCCCGACGCCGTCGAGCCGCCCGACGACGCGCCCAGCCTGCGCCTGGACGACGTGTACTTCGTGACGCGCCTGGGCGACCTGGGCGCGCGAGCCAGCGCGGCGCTGACGGAGGATGACCTGCGCCAGCTACACGACGTGCACTATGAGGTGTTCGAGCCGCTGGCCCAGGCCCCCATTCGCTTGCGGCCTGACCACAACCGCGTTGACTTCTACACCTGGGGCGACAGCGAGTGCTGCCTGCCCACGGGCGCGACCTCGGCCACGCTGCGCGACCAATGGCGCACGCCGTCGAGCAACGGGAACGGCGGCCCAGGCGGCGACAAAACCCAGACGCCCTATCAGGGTCCGTCTCACGCAGGTGAGGGGGAGAACAGCGCACCGCCGCGGATGCTCGATCTGCACCCCGGCGACTTGCTGCTGTTCGAGGCGGTCAAGGGGGCGCGGAGCGGCCTGCCCGCCGACGCCGACCCGGCCCACCGCCACGTGGTACGCCTGACCCGGGTCACGCCGGGCGTCGATCCCCTGGACGATACGCCCATCCTTGATATCGAGTGGGGCGCGGAGGACGCGCTGCCCTTCCCGCTGTGCATCTCGGCCATCGGCGCGGCCCCGGAGTGTCGGCTCATCAATTGCATCAGCGTCGCGCGCGGCAACATCCTCCTGGTGGACCACGGCGACCGCCGCGACGACGATCCCTGGACCGTGCCGCCCGCTACCGTCCGCGACGCGGGCTGCGACGACGAGGGCAAGCCCCGCGACCCCATCGTCCGCCGGCCGCGCTTCGAGCCGCGCCTGACCGGCTCGCCGCTGACCTTTGCCACGCCCCTGCCTACCGACACGCCAGGCGTCTACACGTCGGCGCGTGCCTGGCTGCGCCAGGACCCTCGCGCCGCCCTGCCCTGGGTACGGCTGAGCGAGGCCGCGCTGCCCGCCCCATATCCGTGGACACCGCGCTTCGACCTCCTCGCCAATGGACCTGAGGACCGGGTCTTCGTCGTCGAGATCGACAACGAGGGCTACGCCCACCTGCGCTTTGGCGACGACGACGCGGGCCGCGCCCCCCAACCGGACGCGACGTTCGCCGCGCTGTACCGCGTCGGCAACGGCACGACGGGCAACGTCGGGGCGGAGGTCATCGCCCACCTCGTGGTCCGCAACGGCTCCCTGGAAGGCATCAGCCTGCGCCCGCGCAACCCCCTGCCGGCGGTGGGCGGCGTGGCAGCCGAGCCGGTGGCCGAGGTGAAGCTCTTCGCCCCGACCGCCTTCCGCCGCCAGCGCCGTCGCGCCATCACCGCCGCCGACTACGCCGAGCTGGCCCAGGCCGACCCCCGCCTGCAACGCGCCGCCGCCGCCCTGCGCTGGACGGGCAGTTGGTACGAGGCCGACGTGGCCGTGGACCCGCTGGGGTCGGAGGAGCCAGGCGCTGACCTGCTGGCCGCCATCGAGGCGCTGCTGCGTCCCTATCGGCGCATCGGCCACGACCTGCACGTTCTGCCCGCCGAGTACGTGTCACTGGATGTGGCGCTGAGCGTGTGCGTCAAGCCCCACTATCTGCGCGGCCACGTCAAGGCCGCCCTGCTCGACGTGTTCAGCAATCGCGTGTTGGCCGACGGGCGACGCGGCTTCTTCCACCCGGACAACCTCAGCTTCGGCGAGGGTATCTATCTCAGCAAGCTGGTCGCCGCCGCCCAGGCCGTCGAGGGCGTCGAGAGCGTCACGGTGGACCGACTGGCGCGGCTAGACGAGGCCTCGCCAGTCGAGCGCCGCCGCGCCCTCGACGACGGTGTGTTGCGCCTGTCGCCCTTCGAGGTGGCGCGGCTGGACAACGACCCCAGTCGCCCCGGCAATGGCAAGCTGACCCTGACCCTCAAGGGAGGGCGTTGATATGAGCGCGCGTGACCTGCCCTGCGGCTGCTGCGAGGGGAACGACCCTCTCACCCCCATGCCGACGGCCAACCGCCCCGGCCTCGACCACCTGCGCTATCGCGTCGGCGTCTACGGCGCGTTCCTGGAGACGATGCTGGCGCGCCTGTCAAGCCGCGACTACCCGGCCTTCCAGGCGCTCACCACCCGCGACCCCGGCGACCCGGCCATCGCCCTGCTCGACAGTTGGGCCGTCGTGGCCGACGTGCTGACCTTCTACACCGAGCGGTTTGTCAACGAAGGCTACCTGCGCACGGCGACGGAGCGGCGCTCGGTGCTGGAGTTGGCGCGGCTCATCGGCTATGCCCTGCGGCCCGGCGTCAGCGCCACGGTCTTCCTGGCCTACACCGTCGATACCACCCACCCCGGCGACCTGCTGCTGCCCATCGGGACGCGCGCTCAGAGCGTGCCCGGCGGCCCCGGCGAGCTGCCCCAGGTGTTCGAGACGTCCGAGCCGCTCAAGGCCCGCGCCAGTTGGAACAACCTCCAACCGCGCCTGGTTCAGCCACAGACGCAGGCCTCCATCCTGCCGACGGCCGGCGACAACGCGCCCGCGCCCCAGCGTCGCGTCTATTTGCAGGGCACGGCCACCAACCTGCGGGCCAACGACGCCTTGCTCATCACCTTTCCCCCACAGACGGCGCGGCCCTTCCGCGTCGACGGCGACGTGATTACCGACGACACCGCCAAGCGCACCCGCGTCAACCTGCGCGATTGGGACACGGCCGGGGCAGGGGACAGTATCGCCATTAAGCCGGGGGCGGTCGACTTCCTGGGCCTCATCAAGGCCGCCTCCATCCCGCCAGTCAGCGCCCGGTTCCTGAATCGTCGCCTGGGCCAGAGCTTCGCCGTCCGCTCCGACCTCAACGTCCAGGCGTTGGGCATCGTCGAGCCGCGAGTGGCGGGCCTGTTGACGGCCGCCATGGCCAACGCCAACGCGACGCCCAACGCACAAATCACCGTCGAGGCGCTGCGCATCAAGGCCGCCCTGTTTGGGCACAATCTGCCGGGGACACCCAACTACACGCGGGACCATGAGATTTTCAAGATCACCAGCTACACACCGCCTACGTTGTCGGACGTCTGGCCTTTCGTCAGCGATGCTCTGGAGTTCAACACGGGCCTGAATCAGATTCCACTCGATGCCGAGTACGCCCAGATCAAGCCTGCCAGCCACATCCTCATCGACCGCCCCAAGATCGATGGCGACGGTGCACTGAGCGACTCGACGCAGCAAGTCTACACAGTCCAGAGCCTGCGCACGGAGTCCCTGTCGGCCAACGGAACGGGCGTCCGCGTGACTATCTTAACCCTGGGCCGCGAGTGGCTCGACAAGAATGAGTTGGCTGCGCTTCAGGAACACAGCACTGGCGTCGGCATTCTCCGCCGCACCAGCGTCTACGCCCAGGCCGAGAATCTACCCCTGGCTGACGAACCCATCGCGGACGATGTCTGTCTGGGCCAGAGTGACGAGATCGAACTGGACGACCTGTACAGCGACTTGCAACCCGGTCGCTGGCTCATTGTGGCGGGCGAGCGCACCGACGTCAAGGACACAGCCGGCAACAGCGTGCCTGGGATCCGCGCCGCCGAGCTGGTCATGCTGGCGGGCGTCGAGCAGAAGGTCAAGACCGACCCCGCGACCAACAAGCTACTAGCGGGCGACAAGACCCATACCTTCATCCGTCTCGCTCAGGACCTGGCCTACTGCTACAAGCGCGATAGCGTGAGGGTCTACGGCAATGTCGTCAAGGCCAACCACGGCGAGACACGCCGCGAGGTGCTGGGCGCGGGCGACAGTAGCAAGGCCATGCAGAGCTTCACCCTCAAGCAGCCGCCGCTGACCTACGTCTCCGCCAACACGCCGGCCGGCGCGGCCAGCACCCTCCACGTCTACGTCAACGACGTGGAGTGGCGCGAGACCGACAGCCTGGTGGCCCTCGGCCCCGGTGACCGCCGCTTCATCACCAAGACCGACGACGAGGCCAGGACCACCGTCGTCTTCGGCAGCGGCGCACACGGCGCGCGGCCGCCCACCGGCCAGGAGAACATCCGCGCCGTCTACCGCAACGGCATCGGCAAGCCCGGCAACGTCAGGGCCGACCAGGTCAGCCTGGCCCTCGACCGCCCCCAGGGCGTCAAGGACGTCATCAACCCGCGCCCTGCCACGGGTGGCGCGGACAAGGAGAGCCGCGATCAGGCCCGTGCCAACGCCCCCCTGTCGGTCACAGCCCTCGACCGCCTGGTGTCAGTGCGCGACTACGCCGACTTTGCTCGCATGTTCGCGGGCATCGGCAAGGCCAGCGCGGCGCGGCTGACCGACGGCCGCCGCACTGTCGTCCACGTCACCATCGCGGGCGCCGACGACATCCCCATCGACGAGGCGTCCGACCTGTTCCGCAATCTGCGCCGCGCCCTGCGCGACTATGGCGACCCCTTCGTGCCCATCCAGCTCGCCGTCCGCGAGCGACTGCTCATCGCCCTCAGCGCCAACATCCGCCTGACCGAGGGGCTACCAATGGGGAGAGCGTCAGGCCGACGTTGCGCGCCTTTGCTGAACCGCTAAAAGCTTCGAGCGCCGCGACCTCGGCCAGGACGTGCTGCTCAGCGAGATCATCAGCGCGGCCCAGGCGGTGCGCGGCGTCGCCTACGTCGACGTGGACACCCTGGCCCCCCTGACCCAGGACCAACTCCTCGCCAACATCCCGACCCTGAGCGCGGGCGCGCCGCCCACCCCGCCGCCAACCGGCGGGGTCTCGCCTGGCCCTGTCCTGGTCAAGGTCGCCGCGACCGCGCCACCCGCTCGGTTGCGTGTCGAGATGGACCGTATCGACCCGCACGCGACGACGCCGGAGACGCGCCTGCGTCCGGCCCAGATCGCCTACCTGTCGCCCGACGTACCCGACACCCTTGTCCTGAAGCTCATCGAGAGTTAGCCTATGCCCACCGACACCGACCGCGCCGACCGCCTGTACAATCTGCTGCCCGTCATCCTCCGCCTGCGTGACGCCGAGGGCGGCGAGCCGCTACGCGCCCTGCTGCAAGTCATCGCTGAGCAGGTCAACGTCGTCGAGGATGACATCCGCCAGATGTATGACAACTGGTTCATCGAGACGGCCGAGGATTGGGTCGTGCCCTACATCGGCGACCTCATCGGCTATACGCCGGTCCATGCCGCCGGTCAGCCCGGCGACCCCAACGCGCCCCGCGACGCGGCCCGCAACCGCATCCTCATGCCGCGCCGCGAGGTCGCCAACACCCTGCGCTACCGCCGCCGCAAGGGCGCGCTGGCCTTGCTGGAAGAACTCGCCCGCGACGTGGCGGGCTGGCCGTCCCGCGCCGTCGAGTTCTACACCCTGCTCGGCTGGACGCAGAACCTGAACCACCGCCACCTGGACCGCGGCCGCTGGGCGGACCTGCATGACGGCGACGCCCTGGAACGTCTGGGCGGCCCCTTCGACAGCCTGGCCCACGGCGTCGACGTGCGCCGCATCAATTCGACCCTCACGGCGGGCCGCCACAACATCCCCAGCGTCGGCCTGTTCGTGTGGCGTCTGCGCAGCTACAGCATGACCCGCGCCCCGGCCAGCGCCCTCAAGGGCAACGAGACACGCTACTTCTTCAACCCGCTCGGCCACGACACGCCGCTGTTCACAAGGCCCGTCGCCGAGACGGACCCGACCCACATCGCCGACGAGGTCAACGTCCCTGCGCCCATCCGCCGCCGCGCCTTCGAGGAGCGTGTCCACGACGCCGGTGGACGCCGGACGCAGGCATCGGCCGCCTACTACGGCGAGGGCCAGAGCGTCGCCATCTGGGCCGAAAACTGGGCGGGCTATCGCGGCCCTGGCCCTATCCCCCGCGAGCAGATTCGCCCGGCCAACCTGGCCGATTGGCAGTATCAACCACAGGACGGCTATCTGGCCGTGGACCCGGCGCTGGGGCGCATCGCCTTCCCCGCCGAGCAGCCGCCCGACGGCCCGGTGATCGTTACCTACCACTACGGCTTCAGCGCCGACATGGGCGGCGGCGAGTACGAGCGCCCCATCGACACCCCCGCCGACGCCGTGGTCTACACCGTCGGCAATGTAGACGACGCTGACACGCGGCAGTACACCACTGTTGGCGACGCCCTGGATGCGTGGCGTAGCGAGTCCCCCGACCACGGCGTCATCGAGTTCGCCCGCACCTGGGTCTACACTCTGTACAGCGAGCGGCCCCTGGTCATCGAGCTAGGCCGCCCCGGTCAGAGCCTCCAATTGCGCGCCGGCCAGCGCACGCGGCCCATCCTGCGCCTGTTGGACCTGGGGCGCGGCGCGGCCGACGCGCTGACCTTCCGTGTCGCGCCGGGTACGCGCGTCACCCTGGACGGCCTGCTCATTACCGGCAACGCCGTTGTCTTCAAGCCCTTCGTGGCGAAGGCCAGCGCCACTGCGCGGCGCGGCGCAGCCGCCCTGCCTGCGTCACGCAGTGAGAAAACCACCCGCGCCAACCGCCCCACCGACCAACCCACCGACCAGCCCGCCACCGGCACGGCCATCGTCCACGTGCCCGGCGCGGCGGCCGAGGGCGACTGCCCCGACGATCAGCGCCCACCCCGCCCGCGCCCCGTGGATGTCATCATCCGCCACTCCACCCTCGTCCCTGGCTGGACTCTCGGCCCCGACTGCGACGCCGAGCGCGGCGACGAGCCGAGCCTGGTCATCGACGAGGTGCAGGCCGATGTCCGCATCGAGCATTCCATTCTCGGCTCCATCTGGGTTGACCAGGACGAGGTGACGACCGACCCCATCCCCATCCGCCTCAGCGACAGTATCCTGGATGCCACGGACCTGGACTGTGACAGGCCATAAGCCGTCATGTGTCGCGCTGAGTCGCTCTGGCCCGCGCAACCTGTGGTACGCCCACACCGTGCTGACCGTGCTGCGCTCGACGGTGTTTGGCCGCATCCTGGTCCATGCCATCGACCTGGGCGAGAACAGCCTCTTCTATAGCCCCATCCAGGTCGCCCGCACCCAGATCGGCTGCCTGCGCTTCTGTTATGTCACGCCGGTCTCACGCACGCCGCGTCGCTACGAATGCCAGCCGGGCGCGGCCGTGGCCGCCCTCGAAGCCAGCGACGGCTGGGCAGCACGCCCCCAGGCCGAGCAGGACAGCCGCCGCGCCGCCGAGGTACGTCGCGTCCGCCCCATCTTTGACAGCCGTGGCTACGGGCGCCCCACCTACGCCCGCCTATCGCTCCACTGCGCCGACGAGATCCGTCGCGGCGCGGACGACGAGTCGGAGATGGGCGTGTATCACGATCTGTATCAACCCCAACGCGCGGCCAACCTGCGCGCCCGCCTCGAAGAGTACACGCCGGCGGGCCTGGATGTCGCCATCCTCTTCGCCGACTAGGAGAAGACCATGCCGAACGATGCCTCCCCCGCCGCCCAGGGCGAATTTCGCGGCGACTTCACCCGCGACACCTTCAACCCGCTGCGCCACTTCAGCCGCGTGCTGATGCAGCAGGGCCGCGTCCAGCTCGACGCCGACTGGAACGAGCAGACGTCCATCCTGCTGCACCTGATGCGTAGTCTGGCCGCTGATGTGCTGGGACCATACGCCGGATCGGTCGGCGCGTTCAAGATTGGCGCGCCCGTGTCGGAGACAGTCAATGACCGCACCCGCACCACCTTCCCTATCGCGGCCGGTCACTACTACGTCGATGGCATCCTGGTCGAGCAGGAAGAGGCCGTCGAGCAGGAAAAGGCCAGCGCGTACTACACGCAACCCCACTTCCAGCCCGACGACCAGTTGGCGGATGACCGCCTGCCCGATCCGCCGTACCTGCTGTACCTGGACGTGTGGGAGCGCCACGTCACCGACTGGCAGTACCCTGAAGTGCGCGAGGTGGCGCTACGCGGCCCCGACACGGCCACCCGCGCCCAGGTGGTGTGGCAGGTACGCTGGCTGAGACCGACACAGGGCCTTCCCGATGTCAAGACCCTCAAGACCGACGATGGGTGGGCGAAGTTCGAGGCCGACCAGCTTCAGGCCGGGCCGGCCGGCCTGCTCCAGGCGAAGGCGCGCACCGACGACCCGACGACCCTGGACCCGTGCCTCGTGGCCCCCGACGCCCAGTACACCGGCCCCGAGAACCAGCTCTATCGCGTCGAGATCCACGCCGTCACGGCCCAGGCCAACAATCAGCCGCCGCAGGTGACGGTCAAGTGGTCGCGGGACAATAGCAGCCTGGCTTTTGCCGTCCAGAAGGTCATCCCCAACCCGCAGGACACGCAGGAGGCCGACTTCTGGGTGGAGAACCTGGGCCGCGACGACCGCTCGATGCTGGCGGTAGATGACTGGGTAGAGATTGTGGGTGGAACGCAGCAGCTATCAGGAACAGCGGGGCAGATGGCGCGGGTAACGGGCGTGGACTTCGATACCCCGGCGGTCACGGTGCGAGGGACAAAAGCCCTGACCATTAGCGGTGGCACGCAATACACCCTGCGCCGCTGGGACCATCGCGGCGCCGACGAAGCCATTGCCATCGCCTTCGACAGCGCGGGCAAAGGCGTGCCCATTCCGCTCGAGTACGGTATCGTTGTGACGCCACAAATACCGCCAGCGGCCAAGAGTTTCATCGCCCGGCCCGGCGACTACTGGCTCATCCCGGCCCGTACCGAGACCGGCGATATCGAGTGGCCAACGGCGACAGCCGCCGATGGGACGGTCGGCCGAGCCTTCATCCCGCCCCACGGCATTCAGCATCACTACGCGCCGCTGGCCGTCATCGGTGTGACGGCTGCGGGCGGGGTTGCCACAGTCGCGGACCTACGCCGCGAGATCACGCCCTCGAAGCTGTATACGCAAATGTAGCGACGGCCTCGCACGCGGGAGAGAGCGCCACGCGGGGCCGAACCCCGTCACCCGGCGTGGCGCTCAATGCCCCCGCTGGCCGCAGATTACCACTCAGGGTCGCGAGCGTGAAGGACCCCAACTCGTGGAGGCTTGCATGGATTATCGCCCCCTGGGCCGTAGCGGCGTTCGCGTCGCCCCCATCGGCCTGGGAACCGCCAACTTCGGCGAACCGACACCGGAGGACGAGACGGCGCGCATCCTTGACCGCGCCCTCGACGCCGGCATCAACCTCGTCGACACCGCCGACGGCTACGGCCAGGGTCGCAGCGAAGCGTTCATCGGCCGCGCCCTGGTCCGTAGCGGCCGCCGCCACGACGTGTTCCTCGCCACCAAGACCTTCTATCCCACTGGCCCTGGCCCGAATGACTACGGTGGCTCGCGACTGCGCCTCGTCCACGCCTGTGAGGCCTCGCTGCGCCGACTGCAAACCGACCGCATCGACCTGTACCAGTTGCATCGCCCCGACCCCGACGTGCCGGTCGACGAGACCCTGGCCGCTCTGACGGATCTGGTGCGCCAGGGCAAGGTCCTTTACATCGGCTGCTCCACGCACCCCGCCTGGAAGGTGATGGAAGCGCGGATGGTCAGCGAACTCAAGGGCTACGTGCGCTACGTCAGCGAGCAGCCACCCTACAACCTCCTCGACCGGCGCATCGAGAACGAGTTGATTCCCATGTGCCAGGCCTACGACCTGGGGGTGCTACCCTGGGCGCCCCTGGCGATGGGCATCCTGGCCGGCCGCTACGGCCGCGGCGTTCCCGCCGACTCCCGCGCCGCGCAGCGCGGTGGCATCTACGCCGAGCGCGTATCGCCCGGCGCCGTCGAGGCCGGGCAACGCTTCGTCGCCCTGGCCGAGCAGGCCGGGCTGCCCCCGGCGCAGCTGGCCCTGCTGTGGGTCAAGGACCAGCCAGGCGTAACCGCGCCCCTGTTCGGCGCGCGCACGGTCGATCAACTGGAACACATCCTGCCCGTGCTGGAGATGCGACTCAGCGACGACTTGCGCGCCGCGTGTGACGAGCTTGTTCCGCCGGGCAGCGCTGTCGCCAACTTTCACAACTCCGCGCCCTGGATGAAAATGCGCGTGGGGTAGAGATGCAGCGCATCGCACCTCCACCCCACGCCTGCTTGGGGCGACACGCGCCGGGCTGAAGTAGCTACAGACGGAA
>JAHCIE010000091.1 GCA_026129385.1 Anaerolineae bacterium | reverse complement strand
GACGGCGGTAGACATAGGACCCGTCGTCCAGCCCCAGCGCCTGGTGCAGCGTCTGAACCGGGGCGAAGGGCAGGCGGACCAGCAAGAGCAGCAGGCGACGGTCCATCTCGGTCAATCGCGCCGCCAGATCCATCGCATCCCGCCAGCGATACGGGCGGCTCGCAGGTAGGTCCGTCACTGGGCGGGCCTCTTGCCCTCGTCGTTGTCCACCAGCCGGCGGTACGTCGGCTCGTCGATCAGGGTCTCCTGACGCTGCCCTGGGCGCTCCTTCTTGGTGCGCGAGCGCGGCTTGCTCTTCTTCTTCGTCGGAGCCCCGTTGGTCTCAAGCGCGGCGCCTGTTCCCGTCGGCTTCTCCACCTTCGTCGCCTCGTCGTCGGGCGCGGCGCGCCCCGTCCGCTGCATGAACCGCTCGAGGTCGGCCTCCACCTGCCGGCCGTCTCGGCCATAGCGGGTTGCCGACGCAGCCGCCAGCTCTTGAGACCCTCGGCTATCCGAAACCGGTGGCTGGTCGAGACGGACCGAGAAGGGCGGCAGCCGCTCGCCGCCCACCGAGAGCTTGACGTAGCATTGGTAGTCGCCCATCTCGACCAGATCAGGGATGGCCACGTCGCCGCCCAGCTCCCGCACCAGGTACTCCGCGTCGTCCGCGCTGGTGTGGAAGGCAAACAGCCCATCCAGGTTGGCGAAGACGATGGCCCGCAGGCTGCGCTCGTACTCCCGGTCCAGCGCCTCCAGCCGCGCCAGGCTCTGGGTGGCCAGGATCAGGTTCGCGCCGTACTTGGCCAGCTCCGCCAGCATGGCCTCGTAGTCGGCGCCGGGGATGGTGTGGAACTCGTCGACGATGACCGTCACCGGGCGACGCTCGCCCTCGGGTAGCGCTGCCTGCTCGCCGACTGCCAGGGCGACCAGGTTGAGCAGCGTCCCGCCGATGAGCGCGGCGGCATCCTCCCCCACGACGCCTTTGGCCGTGTTGGCGATGACGATGGAGCCCGAGCGCAGCCAGGTGAGGGGATCGATGGTCGAACACGGCTGGCCGACGATGAGGCGCGCGGCCTGGCTGCCCGCGAAGCGCTGCACCTTCGTCTGAACCGGGTTGACGATCTCGATCTGGAGGCGGCGGTCGAGGGGGTTGAAGTAGCCCGACCACCAGGCGCGCACCACGGCGTCCGTGACCAGCTTGAGCACGCTCTGCCGGAAGGCGGTGTTGACCAGCAGGGCGGGCACGGCCAGGACGGTGTACTGGCGCGCTCGGCCCAGGGGGTCGGCGGCGCAGATGGCCTGGTTGGCGCTGAACAGGGTGAGGAGCGCGAAGCGGAAGGCGTCCTCCATGCGCGGCCCCCAGAAGCGGTCGAACTCGCGGCGGAAGATGGTCAGGGCGTTGGCGACCGCCTTGTCGCGCCCCCAGCCGAGGCCCACGTCCAGCAGGTTGAGACCGAAGGGACGCGTGCTGTTGGCGACGTCCAGGTACACCACGTCCTCGCGGCGGGCGGCGGGTACGAGGCCGAGGGCCGCCTGGGCCAGGTCACGATGGGGATCGACCAGCACGAGGGCCGGCGGTCTGGCCCCCGCCCAGGGCGTCGCCACGAGATAGCGCGCCAGTTGCAGCAGCAGCGACGACTTGCCGCGGCGGGTCTTGGCGACCAGGAGCAGGTGGCGGCGTAGCAACTCGTCGGGCAGGGCGACGGGGACGGTCTGGCCCTGATGGGCGGCCACCCCAATCCGACAGCCGCGCTCGACGGTCGTGGGCAGGGGCAGCCACTTGCGCGACGTGGTGCGCTCGAGCAGCGGCGCCTCCGTCTGGGCATTGGGGAGATGCCACAGACCGGCTAGCTCGCGGGTGTTGAGGATGGGCAGGCCGCGCCGCGAGACAGCATGCTCCAGGTCAGTCAGGCTATGATCCTTGAGACGCAGGGGACGCGCCTGGAGCCCATTGCCCGCCGCCAGGTTGAACTGGCGGTAGGCGGCCGCCAGCCGCGCCACGCACGCCTCGACCTCAGCCCGCGGCGCATCGGCCGGCGCGAAGACCGCCAGGCGCAGGTGCGTGATGTAGGCGATGCGGTTGATCTTCTCCTGGACGAGCCGCATGTCGTAGACCTTCTTGCGGCCGAGCCGCCGCGCCAGCCACAACAGCCCGGGAATGCCGACCGCCAGCGCGGTCGCCAGCAGGGCCAACTGCGCCCAATGGCGCGTCGTATACCACTGGTAGGCCTGCAGACCGAGCACGACGGCGGCGAGCAGGCCCGCCGTCAGGAACACGCTCGTCAGCGACGTGTCGGCGTGACTGGCCGTGCGCTCCGACGCCAGGGGATGCTCGACGGCCAGGCGCACGTAGCCCTCGCACCAGGTGTCGGGGGCGGGCCGCAGCACGGCCTGGCTGAGCGCCCGCCAGCCGTCGGGCAGGTCAGCCAGCGCGCCTAGAATGCCCAGCACCGGATCCCCCTGCCCGCCCTCGCTCACGTCCACATCCCGAAAGGTGCGCAGGGGCAGGTAGGGTGGCGCGCGTAACGTGAGCGTGCAGACGGCAACCTGTTCCCCGTCGCGGAGGGCCGCCGGGTCGAGGTGGGGGTATCGGGTCAGGTCCAGGCGGCGAAGCTCGGCCTGAGGGTAGGCCGCGCCCAGCTGGCCTTCCACGTGGCGTCGCATCACCTCGCTCTCGGCGCGGGCCAGGAACCAGCGCGACCGGGACGTGGCGGCGATCTCCAGGCTGAAAGGCTCCGCCAGGGAGATGGCGGCGAGGAAGTTCTCCGTCGCGGTCAGGGTCGCGCTGTTCGTACGCGGCGTCACGATCTCCATGAGCTGCATGGGTTCCGACGCCGGCGGTCGCTCAGAGTTCAGTCGCACGGTAGCCTCCTTGCTCGGCCATCAGACGGCGCGCCGCCTTGGCCGGACTCACCTCCATGATGGCCAGGTACTCATCCAGCACGGCCCATAGCTCGGCGCAGCCGCAGCGCCGCCACGGGCAGTGGGTCAGGGCCTCGGTGAAGGCGATGACCTGCGGCGCCTGCCAGCCGAGTAGCCCACCGTAGCGGAGCACGTCGGCGCGCAGGCGTATCCGCTCGCGGCGCGCCGCCTCGACCTGGAGCATCAGGTTAGCCTCCACCGTCCGCCTCCTTCCCTCGAGCGACCCGCGCCGCGTGGAGAAGCTCGAAGAACTCCGCCCGACCGTCGGGCCGTCGCGCCAGGTCGTTCAGGTCGCAGCCATCCGGCAACGGCAGGGGCTGCCAGCGCGCGCCAAGCTGCTCGGCGAAGCGGGCGCTCGCCTCCTGACCGGCCGCGTCGCCGTCCAGGACACCGTAGACCACCCGCGCCCGCGCCAGGAAGCCGAGGCGGTCCGCCGAAAGGTGCGTGCCGCATGGGCTGAACGCGGGCAGCTTCCAGCTAACGGCGGTGAGGTAGTCGAAGACGCCCTCGCAGAGAAAGGCCTCGCGCTGCCCCGCGACCCGCGCGTAGCCGAGCACAGGCCGCTCGCCCGGCAGCGCCAGGTACTTCGGCCCCTTCGCGTCATCCAGTGCGCGGCCGATGAACCAGACGCACTGCCCACCGCGCAGCTCGGGCACGACGATGCGTCCCGCCAGGAACTCATCCGAGGGACCCAGGGCGTCGTCCCCCCGTGCCCGCCGCAGCAGCCCCAGCCGCTGGGCCAGGGCCAGGCTGAAACGCCGCCGCAGGAACGTCGCCAGGGAGTGGCCGTCGGCGTAGCCCAGCCGGCCGTCGCGAATCACCCAGTTGGGCAGGCCGCGGCTGCGCACATAGGCGAGCGCGTGGGGCGTATGCCATAGGCGGTCGTGGTACAAGGCGCCGGCCATGTTCATCACCACCTGCTCGTCCAGCGTCAGGCGGTCCCATCGCCGCTCACCGGGCGGTCGCCCCGCTGGTTGGACCTGCCTCACCGAGGGCGCCGGCTGCCCCGCCAGCCAGGCGCAGGCGTCGACGAAGCTCAGGTCGAGACGGCGGCGGACGAAGTCGATGACGTCGCCGTGCGCGCCGCAGCCGAAGCAGTGGAAGTGCTGGTCGTCGTCGTAGACCAGGAAGCTGGGCTGCCGGTCGTCGTGGAAGGGGCAGCGCCCCTTGTGACGGCGGGCGCCGACCGGCCTCAGGGCGACGCCGCTCGCCGCGACGATCTGGGCCAGCGGATACTCGCGCCGCAAGGTCTCGACGTCGTAGTAGGCGGAGATGGTGGTCATAGCGCCTCGCCTTCTATCCCACGCCCTCGGGGACGCCGCCGGCGGGGAACGGGAGGGTCTTCGATGCTGGCGCCGTTCCCCAGGCGGGGGATGCCCGCGCCGCGGTCTGTCTGCGCCGCCAGCTCGCGCGGGGCCGTCGTCGCCAGCCGATGCTCGAGGGGACTGGCCTCGACGGTGAGCGCCACGTGGCTGCCGCGGGCGAAGAAGAGGCCCTCGCCCTTGCCCGCCGCCAGCAGGAACTGGCGCTCCTCCTGGGACAGTTGGAAGGCCGTCACGACGGGCTGGATGGTGGTGCTGTCCTGCTTCATGAGCAGCTTGATGGCTGCGTTGGTCAGAGCCGTGCGGCCATGCTCGGAGCCGAGGAAGTCGGCCACGTCCTGGGTGATGGTGACCAGCCCTAGGTAGTACTTGCGGGCGCGGCGCGCCATGCTCGCCAGGAACGCGCCGCCTTCCGGGTACTGCATCAGCGTCCACGCCTCGTCGATGATGAGCAGCCGCGGCCGGCGTTCGCGGCGCACGAGGTTCCAGACGAAGGTGGTGATGAGGTGGATGCCGAGGGGCCGCAGCTCGGGTTCCAGGGCCTGGACGTTGAACACCACGAGGCGTCGGTCGAGGGCGACGTTAGTGGGTCCGGAGAACAGCCCGGCCAGCGAGCCGTCCACGTAGCGGCGCAGGCGCGTCGCCAGGCTGGTCGCCGTGTCGGTTCCAATGGCGCTGAGGGTGGCGTGCAGGTCGCGCAGCAGCGGGGCCGGCCGGCTGTGCGTCGCCGGATCGTCGGTGATGCCCGCGCTGGCGTAGGTCTGGTACAGGGCACGGTCGAGGATGGCCCGCTCCTGGACGCTGAGTGCCGCGCCGCGCTCGGCCAGCATGATCTCCAGCAGCCCTAGGAGGGCCGCCACGTGCTCGGCCAGCGGGTCGCGTTCGTCCTCGTCGTCCGTGGCGGGCGGCAGATCGAAGGGGTTGAGGTGCTGGCCGGAGGAACTGGCCAAGCGAATGTATTGGCCGCCCACGGCCTGGCAGAGGCTGCGATACTCGTCTTCGGGGTCGATGACCAGGAACTCGACGCCCAGCAGCAGGTTGCGCAGCGCCATGAGCTTGGTGAAGTAGCTCTTGCCCGCCCCCGACTTGGCGAAGATGACCGCGTTGGCGTTCTCCAGGCTGTCGTCGAAGGGGTCGACGATGACCGGCGAGTGGTTGTGGCGGGCGATGCCATACAGGACGCCCCGCTCCATGGTCAGCGTGCTCGAAGAGAAGGGGAACATGGTGGCCAGCGAGCCGGTGTCGAGGTTGCGGAAGACGCGCAGGGCGTCCTGGCCCTCGGGCAGACAGGCACGGAAGCCGCTGTCCTGCTCCAGGACCGCTACCCGTGAGTGGGCGAGCATGCCGTCCAGGGTGATCTCGACACGGCGGGTCAGGTGGTCCAGCGCCGTCCGGGAGTTGGCGCGCAGCAGGATGTAGAGGCTGACGGAGAAGACCTTTTCCTCGCCGCGCTGCAGGGCGTCGCGCAGCCGCTCGGCGTCCTCGTAGGCCACCTCGCGCTCCGGGTCGGCCAGCCGCCCGCCTCGCGCCGCCAGGAGGCGCGAGGAGTGGAGCTGGACCATCTTGTGGCTGAGGGCCGTCACCATCTGGCCCGTCTCCAGCGGGTAGAGGTGCAGGCTGATCTCCAGCGGCTCCTCGAAGTCGATGAGGGGCGCGAGCCAGCCGGGGCTGACACTGCGCGGGTAGCCCACCACCGCCACGGTGCGCACGTACTGGGTATCGAGACGGACGTGGGACCGCGCGATCTCCAGGGAGGCGGGCGCGATGAGGTCGGCCAGGCAGCGTTGCCCCAGAGCGAAGCGCTCCTCGTCGGGCGTGAGACGTGGGCGCGTCGGCAAGCGCCGACGGCGTGACCAGGGCCAGGACATCATTGCCTCCTTCCGTCGGTCGTCATGCCCTGGACGACCAGGGCGGTGTACTCCGTGAGGCGGCGGCGCAGGCGCTGGACGCGTGCCAACTCGGGCGACCAGCAGGCGTAGTAGAGATGGGCCAGCTCAGTGTCGCCCAGGCGATGCACCGTCAGGCCACAGCGGCCCAGCTGCCGCGCCACCTCCTCGCAACGGAAGGTCAGCTGGCGGCGGGCGGTGTCACGGTCGAGGCGCGCCGAGCCGCGGCTGAGGGGCCAGCGCGACCGCCGCTCGGTCACCTCACCCTGGGCCGGGATTACCAGATAGAAGCGGCGTTCGAGCAAGGTACGGTGCCGCGCCAGGCGGCGGACGAAGGCGGCGTGGTCGCGGGCCAGGTCGGCGAGGCGCGGCGTGAGGGTCTGCTGCGCCTGGCGCTCCATCTCGGCGAGGTACGTCTCCAGGTCGACGGGCAGCGCGCGCACCAGCATCTGAACCGGGAAGGTCAGGCTGTTGAGGAAGGCCGCGTAACTGGCCACGATAGCCTCGCGCTCGGTGTCCCCGGCCAGGCCGAAGTTCACACTGCCGACTTCCACGACGGCGCGGTACTGCCCCCCGGCCAGGTGGACCACCCCCTCCTCGATGGCGACCACGTTGACGTGAATCGCTTGGACAGAGCCAAAGCGCCTCATGCGTCGCCCTCCTTCCAGGTCAGGTCCAGGGTCAGCTCCTCCCAGCGCTCGCCGCCGAGGGGATCCGGGTGTCGGTCAGGGTCGCGGACGCGCCAGACACACGTCTTGGGCAGGGCCAGGTAGCGGAGGCCGACAAACAGCCACTCCTCCAGTCCGCGCCCATAGGGCCGCACCAGGGCCAGGATGAGGGCGACGAGCAGGCAGGCCGCGATCACCGCCAGCTTGAGGGCGACGGCCAGGTGCGGCCAGCCGTTCCAGAGGCTGTAGGCGCCCGAGACGCCCACCGACAGATACATGACCTGGCGCACCGACAGGCCGTAGAAGGCCTTGTCCTCGACGTTCAGGTGAGTCGGTATCTCGTGTCGCGCGTTGGACATCACTGCCTCCTTAGCGGCCCAGCGCCGACTGAATCATGGCCGCGATGGTGCGCGCCGACAGGGCGATGGCCAGGCCGAACAGCGAGTTGATCATGGCTGTCTTGCCGCGCTCCATCTGATGCGGGCTGCCCGCCGCGCTCATGTAGACGAAGGCGCCCCAGAGCAAGAAGAACGCGGCCACGGTGACGGCGACGCCGGTGCCGATGTTCAGCAGATTGTTGAAGAGACCGTTGATGGCTTCCACAGTTCACCTCCTGGGTGACTTCGTGATGAGGTCGATTCAGGTTAGCGTCCGACGCGGCCTGCGCCCGCGTAGTGGGCGTTCCAGTAGGGATCGCTGAAGATGGGCATGACGCGCACGACGTCGCCGGTCGTCGGCGCGTTGATCATCTGGCCGTGGCCAATGTAGATGCCGACGTGGGTAATGACCTCGCTCGACGGGTAGGTCGAGGCAAATTCTGTTGTCACCTCTGGCCTCCTTCTTCCGTGGGCTGCGTTGGATTCGAGAAGTCGGCCTCGCGCGAGCCCTCCACGAGAGGAAGAGGCACCACCTCGGCCTCGGACCGCTTCAGGTCGGCGATCAGCTTCCCGAACATCTCCATCCGCGCTTGCTGGCCCTTGCGAATGGCGTCGGCATGCTGCATCTCCAACACCGGTAGGAACAGATGATCGGTGTTGAAGTGGATGCACCGCTCACACACCAACTCATAGCGGCAGTCCAAATAGGCGCGGCGCGTACACCAGCCGTTGCCTAACCGCCGCCACTCCATCTCCCGTCGTGTTGCCACCATAGCTGGCCCCAATACGCCAGACGGCAGGACAACAGTCGCCTCGGCCTCCAAGATCTCGCTGCCGACGCTACTGTAGAAGGCCTGCACTTGGTGAGAGACCCGCTCGAACTCCTGGCGCAGTTTCGGGTTGGCGATGCGCGCGTAGACCATCGTCATCTCCAGCCCTTTGTGCCCTAGCAACGTGGCAATCGACGCCAGGTCCATCCCGCGATTGATCGCTTGCGTGGCGAAGGTGTGGCGCCAGCGATGCGCGTGGGCATCCGCCACCCCGGCCCGTTCCGCGATCCGCTGCACCACCTGGTTGCAGTAGACCTTGGATGGCCGCCGCCCCTTGCGCGCTAACACGTACGCCGTCCAGTCGGGTGGCGAGGGAAGTCCGTCCCACTCCCGACTGGACCGCTCCGCTGCCAGGAACGCATCGAGGGCGGCCTGGAGTTCGGGGCCGATCGGGACATACCGGTCATTGCCCAGCTTGCCCAACGGGACATGCAGCCAGGGTTGAGCGGCTTGCCCCTGACCCCCAAAGCTGACGATATCTGACAACTTCAAGTCGCGCGCTTCCCCAACCCGTAAGCCACAACTGGCCAAGAGTTCAATGATCAGCCGCTCCAGAGGGTCGGATGAGGTGCGCGCCAGATGCAGCATGCGCGCGGCCTGGACGTCGTCGAACGCTTTGGGCAACGGCTCAGGCAACCTGGGTAAGTCACCCGGCAGCAACAGCGGTCGAGCGGGGGCTTCTGGCCACTGCCACAGGCTCAGGAGGCGGAAGCAGCGCTGGAGGGCGTCAATGCGTTGGTAGCAGGTGGCCGTCGTCCAGTGCGGGTGCTCACGAGCCCGGCCCGGTCCCGCATCCGCCAACACCCAGTGCAGATAGGGCTCGATGTGCTGGCGGCGGTCTAGCTGACGTAAGTCGGTGACCTCGGGATGGTGCTGGGTGAGCCAGCGGAGGAAGCTCCCTAAGCCGATCGTGTCCTGTTTGACCGTCGAGAGGCGAACCAGGGTCTGACGACGCGCCAGGTAGCGCTCGGCCACCTCGTACAGAGCCGGCCAGTCCTGCCGCAGGAAGCCAAGTTGGCGTTCGTGGATGCCGAGGCCCGGCCGCCGGCCAATCAGGTGCTGGCCGGGAGGAGTGGAGAGCAGGCCCGCGTGATACAGGACGGTGCCGGTCGTCCAGGGCTGCAAGGGCTGGTGTGGGACGAGGACAGGGGGCAGCCCCTTCGCCGCCCGCAAGGCGATGCGACGCTGACGGAGGGTCTCCGAGAGGCTGACGATCTCGTCGACGCTGAGCGCCTCAGGTGGTTTGCCGAGATAGGCGACGGCCAGGGTCACGGCGTAGCAGACATTGTCAGCCGTGCAGGGCTGGTAGCCGAGCTTCAGGGCCGTGGCCCGCAAGCGCTGCAGCAACGCGGGCCAGGCGCGCCGGCCGTGTTCCAACCAGCGTAGGGAGCCGGGCGGACAGCTTTCCAACGCCTCAAGGAGGGCCGGGGGAAAGGGGAGGCGCTGAGTGAGGCCGAGCCAGAAGACGAAGGCGCGCGTCCCTGCGGCCACGCCCTTGGGGCGTTGGCGCAGGAGCAGGGCGAGTTGGTCGTCGAGAGGGAGGGCTTGCCAGCCGACCAGGCCGCATTCGCTCAGAAAGCGCCGAGCCGGCCACAGTTGATTGCCCAGTTGGAAAGCGCCGGCGGCCTGTGGGGTGATACGGCGCTTGACGGACGAGTGGAACCTCTCGTCGCTGACCCCGGTTTCCCGTAACGCGGCCTCGTAGGCCGCGAGGAGGGCGCACTCCGCTGCCGACAGGTCGGCCAGTTTGGTGGCTAGGAGCTGACCCATGCGGCTCCTCCTGATCCTCGGTCGGCTGGTAGAACTGCGCCTGGGCCGCTAGATACGCCGCCCGCAGGCGGTCGTTGCTCAGATGGACGTAGAGGCGGGTGGAGTCCAGCCGACGGTGGCCGAGTTGCTCCTGGAGGAACTCGAGAGCCATGCCGGCTTGGTGCAAGTGCGTACCACAGGTGTGGCGGAGCCGATGCGGCGTGACGTTGGGCGTCTGGGCCCGCTGGCGCTGGCGGCGGAACAGGCTCTGGACAGCAGCCGCGGTGAGCGGCTGACCACGGCGTGGCCCGCCGAGGACGACGAACAGCGGGATGTCGGCTGCGTCTTTGTCGGTAGGGGGCTCCGGACGCTCGGTATCGAGGTAAGCCTTGAGGGCGGCCCAGGTGGGGGCGGGGACCATGGCGTAACGTTGGCGTCCGCCTTTACCATGTCGGACGAACACCTGCTGGCCGCCCCAATCCAGGTCGG
>JAHCIE010000090.1 GCA_026129385.1 Anaerolineae bacterium | reverse complement strand
TGAATCCAGCGCAGATGGGGGGTCGCCGCCAGCGGGAAGTCGGCGCCGCCAGCATACAGCACGACAATACTAGGGTCCAGCACATCGGCCAGCTGGGCATCCCGCGTCACCACCCGCTGCTCGACCTGAACCCGGGGCGACAGGGAGCGCAGTGTCGCGAGTTGGTCGTCGGTAAAGCGTAGCGTGACCAGAACAGGGATGGTCTGCATGCGGTCAATCATTCAGTCCCTCCGCTAGGGATAAGCAGTGTGGCGCGCCGCTGTATTATAGCGCGCCGTCAGTCGTCAGGCGACTCCATGGCCGAGCGCCTCATCGTATAAGGCCAGCGTCCGCGTCAACATCGTCGCCTGGCCGAATTCGGCCACGGCGCGGGCGCGAGCCGCCCTGCCCAGCGCCTGCCTGCGCCCCGGATCGTCGAGAAGGGCGCGAATCGCCCCTGCCAGGGCCGGCGGATCGTGGGGCGGCACGATGAGGCCCGTCACGCCGTCCTGGTTGACGTAGGACGTGCCGGTGCCGATCTCCGTCGTCACCACGGGCAACCCCGCCGCCATCGCCTCGATCAAGGCCACGCCGAAGGCCTCGCTGCGCTGCGTCGCCGGCAGCACGTACACGTCGGCGGCCTGATACAGGGCGCGCTGCTCGGCGTCCGACACGTCACCGACGAATAGAACCCGACCAGCGACGCCCAACGCCTCGGCCAACGCGCGCCACTCTGCGCCCATCGGCCCGCTGCCCGCCACCACCAGGCGCGCCCCCTCCACCCCCGGCAGAGCGCGCAGCAGGACATCCAGGCCCTTGTAGTAACGCAGGCGACCCATGAACAGCAGCAGCGGCGCGCCATACCGCAACCGCATGGCGGCGGCGGCCGGATCAGGGGTCACGAAGGGCGTCAGATCGATACCGAGGGGGATGACGCGCACCCGCCCCGCATTGGCTCGCAGGTAGGGCGAGCTGGCCGCGTAGGTCGGGCTGGTGGCGATGATGCGGTCGGTGCGGGCCAGCAGCCGCTCCATGAGGGGGCGGTAGACCCGCAGGATACCCGCCTGGCGCACCACGTCGCTGTGGTAGGTCATCACCGTGGCGCGGGCGCGACCCATCAGCCATGCCGAGACCTCGCCGACAGGGTAGGGAAAGTGGAGATGGATAATATCGGCAGGCAGGCCGCGCAGTGCCAGGGGCAGCGCCACACTCAGCGGCGTCGAGGCGACCGTCGCCAGGCGTGCAGCCTTGACGACGCGCACGCCGTTGAGGGTCTGCGCCTGACTGTGGCGATCGGGCGATGTGACCAGGACAGTCACATCGTGGCCCCGCGCCGCCTGCCCCTCGGCCAGGCTACGCACGTGATTCTCGATGCCGCCGAGAACAGGGTAATAGTCTTTGTAGACGTGGACGATGTGCATAGGAAGATTACCGTCGGGCGACGCGGCGCAGAACCGTAAGCGTCTGCTCGGCCGTCCGCGCCCAGGTGAAGGTGGCTGCTCGCGCCAGCCCCGCCTGATGCAGGCGCGTCCACAGCCGGCCGTCCTGGAGCACGGCGATGATAGCCCGCGCCAGGGCGTGGCTGTCATTGGCTGGGACGAGGACACCCGCGTTGCCGACAACCTCCGGCAGGCTACTGGCGCGGGAGGCGACGACAGGCGCGCCGCACGCCATCGCCTCCAGGACGGGGAAGCCAAAGCCTTCGTACAGAGAAGGGAAGGCAAACACGGCTGCTCCGCTATACAGAGCGGGCAGGTCGGCCTCGGCCACATCGCTCAGGAGTCGCACCCGCTCCGTCAGCCCCGCCTCGCGGATGCGGGTCTCGGCCTCAGGGTAGCGAGGGTCCGGTCGGCCCGCCAGGACCAGAGTCACGTCAGGCAGAGCGCGGGCAACCTGGCTGAAGGCCTCTACCAGGTGCGGCAAGTTCTTGTGCGGCTTATTGATGCCCACATATAGCACATAGGCCTCCGGCAAGGTGAGCCGCTCGCGCAGGCAGGCGATCTCGGCGGCGGGGCGCGGGGCAAAGGCTGGGTCGGCGGCGGGTGGTGTCACTGTGATGCGCTCAGGGCGCGCCTTGTACACGGCCACCAGATCATCGCGCGCCGACGCCGACAGCGTCAATAGGGCCGCCGACGTTTCCATCGCCAGGTGGGTCATGGCGTCGTAGGCGGCGCGGGCGCGGCGCGAGGGCAGATATTCTGGGTAGCGAGTCGGCGTCACGTCGTACAGGGTAGTCACCACGGGCACAGGCATAGCATACGGTCGCACGTAGTAGGGCGCGTGCAGCGCGTCCAGTCGCAGTCGGCGGGCCGCCACGGGCAACTCTACCTGCTCGCGCAGCGACAAAGGCGGCGCAGCCAGGGTCACGACCTCGACGCCCGGCAGGCGGCCCAGCGCCGCCAGATCGTAGCGGCTGGTGGGCTGGTCGGCGTTGATCAGCAGAGTCAGACTGTCACCGTCGAGCTGAGCAGGCAGGGCGCGCGCCAGGTTATAAACATAGCGGGCGATGCCAGGGAAGTGGTCGCGGATGGCGCGGGCGTCGAGGCCAATACGCATGGCATAGCTCAGGAGGGTCGCCCGCCCGGCGGGGCGGGAACCGTCGCCGGTGGCGCGGCCGCGGCCGCGCCGCGATAGGGGTAGCGATACCAGCCATAGACGTAGCCGAGAGCGGCGACATAACTCGTCAGCGCCTTGAGAGGCTTGAAGCCAGGCCGCCACGACGGCGCGGAGTATGAGTAGGGCAGGAAGACGTTGGGCAGCAAGACCAGCGTGCGGAAGCCTACGAAACCCAGCGCGTGCCAGGGCGTCACCAGGCGGCGGCCCGCTGCTCGCGTCGGGTCGCGCTGCACCTCCTGGGCGTGGCCGACGCCGTACAGGAAGTGCTTGCGCAACAGCCCGTAGAGCGTCGGCGGCGCGGGGTGGTAGACCCACGTATGTGGCACAAGAATGAAGCGGTAGCCGAGGCGGCGGACGCGGTAGAAGAACTCAGTGTCTACCCCCCGCACCAACTGATTGTCGAAGCCACCCACCGCATCGAACACGTCACGCCGCATCGCGCAGCACGTTGTGGTGATCTCGATGTACCCATGCTCGTCCAGCGGCGGGTTGGTCTCCAGCGGGGCATCGACGATGGGATGCTCGATGCGCGGCACTTCCCGCGCCACCCACCGCTGCCAGCCATCGGCGTCGGGCGGCAGCAACTTGGCCGTGCCAGTCACGCCGAGGCTCGGGTCGGTGAGCAGAGGCCGTACCAGGTTGGCGAGCGTATCGTCGCCGCCCAGGACGGCATCGTCGTCGATGAACACCAGGATGTCGCCGCTGGTGCGGGCGACGCCGACGTTGCGCGCCCTACCATTGGGGCGGATGCCGACGGCCACCTCGACCTCGGCGGGCCGTAGGGTCTGGCGGGCAATGGACGCGCGCAGGGCATCCACCCGCCCATCCAGGGATGGGATGACCACGGAGACGCGAGGCAGGGTCATCGGCGGCCCCTCCGCAGCAGGACTCGCACCTTACTCAATTCCTCCACGCGCAGCAGCCACGTCAGGGCCAGATAGACGGCCAGGCCCAGGGTGGCGGCCACGGCGATACCGATGGCCTGGGCAATGAACCCGCTCTGGGGAATCAGCGGCCGCGCCAGGGCCGTCGTGGCCCCGCACGCCGCCGCCGCCAGCGCGACGGAGAGGACCGGCCGAGCCAGCGAGCGCGTGTCGAGGGGGCCAAGCCGCCGCCCGACAACCCACCAACCGATGACGGCAACAATGGTCCATGTCAGGGCAGTTGACAGGGCGATACCGCTTAGGCCAAGCGGGCCAATCAACAACAGGTTGAGGGAGAGGTTGAGGACAGCGTTCAGCGCGCCCAGCCACATGGGCGTCAGCATATCTTGCAGGGCGAGGAAGGCTCGCGTGACCAGCAACACGATGTAGTTCGAGACGACGCCCAGGGACAGAAAGCCCAGCGCCGAGGCCGTCAAGGCCGCGTCAGAGGCGTCGAACGCGCCGCGTTGCAGCAGCAGCGTCACAATGTTCAGGCGCAGGACGAACATGATCATGACAATGGGAGCCAGGAAAAAGATGACCATGGCGGTCGCATTGCGGAGCGCGCGCCGCAGGCCCTCTGCGCCCTCGGACGCCGTCACGACCGACCAGTGGGAGAGCAACACCTCGTAGAACACCGCGCCGACGAGGATATACGGTAGGGCCGAGATGCGCTCAGCGTAGTTCAAGGCGGTCAGCGAGCCAGGCGAGAGGGGCGTCGCCATGAAGCGATCGATGTAGGGGTTGAGCTGGAGCATCGTCAGGCCCGCCAGTTGATACAACGACTGGCTGGTGAAGCCGCTGAGGAGCACACCCGGCGGCTGGGGGCGCGGGTCGGACAACATGCCCAGGCGCCAGGCGACCGCGGCCAGAAAGAGGACCCCCGCCAAAGCGCCAGCGACATAGCCAAAGGCCAGGCTGAAGATGCCGAGAGTAGCCGCGAACGTCGTGATGATCACGATACGCACGATGGACTCGACGGCGGTCAGCGCCGCCGAGGGCCGGAAGCGCTGCCAGGTGCTGAAAATAGCCCCCAACGCGCCGTTCATCGTCAGCAAGGGCAGCAAAGGCAGCAAGGCCAGGGTGAGCGGCGGCAGCAGCGCCTGACCGGTCGGCGGGAGATACGCGCCGAGCAGGCGCGTGAGGGTTGGTGTCGCCACGGCCAGCACCAGCGCCAGGGCCCCTGCCAGCAAGCCCACCGTCAGCACGCTTCCGGAGGCGATAGCGCCCAGGGCAGGCGAGGCCTTGAGGCGCAACTCGACCAGTCGCGGCACGAGGGATGACCGAACCGCCTCCCGGATGACCGTCGAGAAGAACATCGGGATGGCCAGGGCCAGATAGAGGGCATCGGTGCGACTGTCTGCGCCAAACACGGCGGCTACATACGCCGCTGTCAGAAAGGCCAGTACCTGCCCCGCGATGTTGATGACGCTGGTGCTGGCCGTGTCGCGGAAGATGCGCCGCCCCAGGGAGTCGCGATGGGCTACCATACGCCGACCCCCGCGCTCGATTGTCGAGGCGTCGCCTGGCCCGCCACGTCACGGGCAACGACGGCGCGCACCACATCCTCCACCGCCTGCGTCGTCGCCGCCCGGCTGTAGCGGGCCTCGGCCGTACGCCGCCCCAGCGCGCCCATCGCCCGCCGCCGTCCCGGCGCGGCCAGCAGCGAGAGTAGGGCCGCCGCCAGCGCGCTCGCATCGCCAGGCGTGACCAGATAGCCCGTCGCGCCCGGCGTGATAGCGGCGGGCACGCCGCCGACGCGGCTCGCCACGACGGGCAGGCCCGCCGCCAGCGCCTCCAGAATGCTCACGGGGAATGCTTCGTGGCACAGGCTGGGCATGACGAACACGTCGCCGGCAGCCAGGATGTCGGGTAGTTCGGCGTGAGGCACGAAACCGAGGAAGCTAACCGCGCCTCCCAGGCCCAGGTCGGCGGCGCGCCGTCGCAGACTCTCGGCGTAGCCGCCGTCGCCCGCGACAACCAGCCGCGCATCAGGGGCGGCGGCCCGCGTCTGGGCCAGGGCAGCCAGCGCTACCTGTACCCCCTTCTCGGCCTCGAGCCGCGTTGCGGCGACCACCACCGGCGCGGCCTCGGGCAGACCGAGCCGCGCCCGCGCCGCCGACCGCCGCGCCGGGTCGGGCCGGAAGGTGTCGATGTCCACCCCGTTGGGGATGATGGTCAGCCGCTCGGCGGGAAAGCCAATCTCGCGGCGGTTCTCGTCGCCCACCGATGCGCTCGGCGCGATCCAGTGGGCGACACTGGGGGCGGTCCCCCGCCACAGCGTCAGCAGGCGTGGCAGCCGCCAGCCGAGACGCATCAGGCGATAGATGCCGCGCGGCGAGCGCGCGCCGCGCCAGGCTGTGATAATCTCGCCCCGACTCGAGCCGTGGAATATGACCACGCTCGGCAGAGCCAGGTCGCGCCGCGCCTGGGCCAGGTAACCCAGGCCGCCCGCGCTCTGGCTGAGAATGAGGTCGTAGGGCGTGTAGATGTGACGGTGGGCCAGCAGGCGGTAGCTGTTCCGCCACCAGCTAGACTGGTAGCGTCGCCAGGTGGAGCCGGGTACGTACAGAATCTCGACGCCGTCTACCATCTCGACGCGCTCCCCGCCTGGGTGGGCCGTCGTCACCACCGTGACGGCGTGGCCCAGGTCGACCAGGCCCCGCGCCAGCGTGTCCGACTGGCGCTCCATACCGCCGCGAATGCCGTGGGCCAGGGTGATACGCAGGGGCATCCAGATACGCATGCTCAGCCCCCTGCTCCGGCGCGGCGAGCGCGTCGCCGCTGTGCGACACGATCCGAGACACGGTTCACCCAGGCATAGCGTGGCGCGAGACGCAGGAAGGCGGCCAGATAGGCAAAGCGGGCGAGGGTCGGCAGGGTTGCCCCACAGGTCGTGGCGCGGCGCAGGTAGGCCCGCGTCTGGCCCCAGTCCCCGCGCTGACTGTAGCGCAACGCGGCGTCGATGTACAGATTGCGGTAGGCGAGGGGACGCACGGCCCGCGCCTCGGCGGGCAGGTCCGGTTGGGCGAAGGTCCTGTCCAGGATGTGGGTGCGCGCGCTGACCAACCGCTCCAGAGTGTGGCGGTGCGCGCTGGTCATCCGCCCCGCGTGGAGGCGGAAGTCGGACACAATGGCGTCCACGAAGACGAACGGCCCCTGCCGCGCCAGCCGCAGCCACAGGTCCCAATCCTCGGCGTAGTCGGCACGAGGGTCGAAGCCGCCAGCCGCCAGCAGGTCGGCTCGCCGTACCAGGGCCGCGATGATGGAGAGAAAGTCCCCGTACAACAGACTGCGTAGAGTGTGGCCGGGAAACGGTTCCGCGCCGCCCACCACCCGTGGTAGGCTCTGACCGGTCGCGTCCATCGCCTGGGAGCGACCGTAGACGACCACGGCGTCGGGGCGCGCGTCAGCGGCGGCCACCAGCCGCGCCAGGCAGTCGGGGCGCTGACGGTCGTCGGAGTCGAGCATGATGGCGTAGTCACCCTGCGCCACCCGCAGGCCGGCGTTGCGCGCCGCGCTGAGACCCTGGTTGCTCTGACGCAGGCTGCGGATGCGGGGGTCGGTATAGCGCGCCAGGACGGCCTCCGTGTCGTCCGTCGAGCCGTCATCGACGATGACCAGCTCCCAGTCGGCGAAGGTTTGGGCCAGGACGCTATCGATAGCCTCACCCACCAGATCGGCGCGGTTGTACGTCGCCAGGATGACGCTCACGTGCGGCGCGCGGCCCTCGTCGTGATTCATCAGGACGCCCTCGCGCCGCCCAGGCTGAGGTCACGTACCCGCGCCGTCACCATATCCAGCGCGACCTGATTGGCCGCCTTCGGGGATGATGACATCCGCGTAGCGGTTGCTCGGCTCGACGAACTCCAGATGCATGGGGCGCACCGTCTTCAGATACTGCTCCACCACCGAGCCGAGGGAGCGGCCGCGCTCGGTCGTGTCGCGCAGCAGACGGCGAATGAAGCGCAGGTCAGCGTCCGTGTCCACGAACACCTTGATGTCCAGCAGATCGCGCACGCTCTTCTCGGCCAGGATGAGAATCCCCTCGACCAGAATGACGGGGCGCGGCTCGATGAGGTGGCGTGTCAGGCGGCGTGTGTCCGTCGTGAAGTCGTACTCCGGCACCATCACCGGCCGCCCCGCCTGAAGTTCGTGGATGTGCTCTACGAGCAACTCGGTTTCCAGGAGGTCGGGGTGGTCAAAGTTGACACGCCGCCGCTCCTCCACGGGCAGATGCCCCAGGTCGCGATAGTAGGCGTCCTGCTCCAGGTGGGCAATCTGACCTCTGCCGACGCGCTCCAGAATAGCCTGCGCCACGGTAGTCTTGCCAGAGCCGGTGCCCCCCGCGACGCCGATGGTGACGGGTTTCGTCATGAGCCGCTGGCTCCCAGCTGTTTCAGCAGATCCTGAATCGGGGCCTGCGCATTGGATGGCGCCAGGCTGAGGGCGATGCGCAGTTGCGCCACCGCATCGGCCGTGCGCCCAGTGGCCGCGTAGGCGCGCGCCAGGTCAGTGCGAATCTCAGCAGTGACGCTCCGGGTCAGTTCCTCGTCTGTCGATACGCCGTCGGGCAGCAGCAAGGCAATCGCCCGCTCCAGCAACGGAATCGCCTCGGCGGGTGCGCCCTGCTCCAGCTTGAGGCGACCCCAGCGCCGCAACACATGAGGGTCAACGGGCGCGAGTGCGGCGGCAGCGCGGTAGTGGGCCTCAGCGTCGGATTGCATGCGCAGCTTCGTCTCGGACGGCCCCTTCTCGGCCCAGTACTGCTCTGCCGCGCCGAGATTGACCAGATACTCCGGATTGCCGGGGCTGAGACGGCTGGCCTCTTGCAGCACCGCGCGGGCCTTGTCGAAGGCCGCCTGCCGCGTCGCGGCGTCCGTCGCCGTCTGCGCCTGGGCCAGGTAGGCCTGGGCAATATTCGGCCGCACGAAGTCCTGGGCGGGCGTGATGCGTAGCGCCTCTTCATACGCGGCGACGGCCTGGTCCCAACGACCAATCTGCCCGTAGAGCTGGCCCAGGCGCACGTAACTGTCAGCGTAGATGGGTTGGAGGGACAGGAACCAGATACCGGCGGCGGCCACCAGCCCGAGCGCGCCCACCGTCGCCAGCGCGCCGCCCGCCGCGCTCGTCGCCGCCGCCGCCGTGTCGCGCAGGGCGAGCCAGGCAAACACCGCCAGCCAGGCGAGGAGCAGCGCGACGAACAGGCTGAAGACGGCCGGCCCCGCGGTGGCCGTGGTGAGGGCGAAGGGCAGATGCAGGATGAGATAGACGACGCCCGTTATCACCGCGGTCGTAAGGAATACCCCCGCCGAGGCCACCAGGGCCGCGCCCACCGCCAGGATTGCCGCCGTCAGTAACAGCAGCACCACGAAAGCCGGGGCGAGGCTGATACCGCGCTCGACGGGACCGTAGGTCAGCGTGGCGATGGCCAGGCCGCCCACCAGACCCAGCAACAGCGAGGCATCCGGCCCCGACGCCACCCGTGGCCCGCCGCTCGCCGCTGGCCGTGCGCTGCGCGTCGCGCGGCCGCGCCTATTGCTCTTCTCGCTGACTGTCGCGGCGGGCGTCGCCGCCGCCACCACGGGACTGGCCGCTGCGACCTTGAGGCCGGTCGCGCCGACAGCCACCAGTGTTCCCGCCAGCGCCCAGAACAACGCCTGGGTGGCGGTCACCGGGATACCGACCTGAATCTCGACCAGATGCGTTACCAGCGCGCCGAGCAGCATGGGGATGATCACCCGCATGGTGTCATCCTCGATGCTGGGGTCGAATTGTCGCAGCCCGCGCCACAGCAGCCACACTCCCAGGCCGACGATCAGCCCCAGGCCGAGACCGAGACCCGCGAAGCGTAGCGAGCCGCTCATCAGGAAGGGCATCAACCCACCCAGGGCCGCACCCAGGCCCAGCGCGCCGATGAGGGACCAACGCTGCCGCGCGGTCGACACCAGTCCCAGCCAGACGCACGCCGCGTACAGCAGCCCACCCACCAGCGCCAGCCACGCGCCCAGCCCCACCACGCCCGTCGTCGCCAGGCGGTCGAGGACTTCGTTGTGGGAGCGGTCATGGGTTCCCGTCAGCGGATTCTCGACGGTGCGGAGGGCAGGCTGGAAATAGGGATAGTAGCGCAGATAGAGTACCTCCGGCCCCACACCGAATGCCAGTCGCCCGCCCTCGTCCTGGATAAGGTTGCTCATGCCCTCCCACATCAGGGCGCGGACGGCGTTGCTGCCGGTCGTCGTATCGGTCAGGCGGCTGAGGCGGCCCACAATCGGCACGTTGCCCGCAGCGCCCCCCGCCACGTTGAGCAGGCCCAGGCTGAGCATCCCCACCACAGCCAACCCGGCGACGGCGCTCGCCAGCCGCCGGTTGCCACGCCACGCCGCGTGCGCCAGCGCCCAGACGGCGAGGCCCGCCGCCAGACCGAGGGTTGCGCCGCGACTATCACTGAACAGCAGCGCCAGAAACTGGAACGCCAGCGCGACCCCGTAGGCCGCCAGCGCAACCGTCCGCCCCGCGCGGCGAGCCGCCAGGAGGCTAAACAGCGTCACGAGCATGGCGAGAACCAGGTAGCCGGCCAGGAAGGTCGCATTCCCCTGCGTGCCAATCACGCGCAATACCGTTTCGTCGCCAAAGCCACCCCACGGCACGGGATCAATGCCGAAGCGCTGCAAGACGCCGTAGACCCCCACGGCCAGGCCGACGAGAACGACGGTATCGAGCAAGCGGCGCAACTGGTCTGGGGTACGCAGACGCACAGCGATGAGCAAACC
>JAHCIE010000009.1 GCA_026129385.1 Anaerolineae bacterium | reverse complement strand
CCGACGCTCTGGCCCGCGCGGGCTACCTGGTCGTCCACCCCAACTACCGCAATCACGGCGGGTCGGGGCGCGGGCCGAACCCGATGCGCTCCGGCTACACCATCGACGTGCTCAACCTGGTGGCGATTCTGAAGGCCGAGGGCGACGTGCGCCCCGACGGCATCGGCATCTTCGGCCACAGCATGGGCGGCGAGGTGGCATTACGCGCTCTGGTGACGACGCCCGATATCCGCGCCGTCGTGCTCTACGGCTCGATGAGCGCGGACACCTGGCAGAACTGGAACCTCATCAACACGAAATGGGCGGGCGGCTGGTTCCTGTTCGATGGCCCCTTCAGCCCGTGGCGCGACCGCGAGGCGTTCCGCCTGGCGTCGCCCATCACCTTCCTGGACGACGTGCAGGCCCCCGTCCAGATTCACCACGGCACGGCCGACGACACGGCCCCCTACCGGTGGGCGACCGACCTCTACCAGCGCCTGCTCGACGCGGGCAAGCCCGCCGAGTTGTATACCTACGCTGGCGCGGGACACAGCTTCGGGACGGGCAGCGCGGCCTACAACGCTCTCATGGCGCGCAGTATTGCCTTCTTCGACGCCCATCTGCGCGCCGACCCCTGACCGCCCGCTACGGGCCGCCGCGCGCGGCCCACTAACGCCCAAAGGGGCATACCCCCGTGACAGATGCCAGTCGTTCGGCCGAGGACGCCCGCGCGCCAACGGCGGAACCAGCCGCTTCACCCCCGCCAGATAGCCTGGCTACGGACCTGTCGCCGGTCGGTCGCCCCCGCCGCGCCTATCCCCTCGCCCTGCCGCGCACCTTCTCCGCCCTGCGCCATCGCAACTTTCGCCTGTATTGGTTTGGGCAGATCGTCTCCCTCAGCGGGACATGGATGCAGACTACGGCGCAGAGCTGGCTCATCTATGAACTGACCCTGTCGCCGCTGACGCTGGGCGTCCTCAGCTTCGCGAGCCAGTTGCCCACCCTGATCTTCTCCCTGTTCGCCGGCGTCCTCGCCGACCGCGTCAACAAGCGCAGCGCCCTCATCCTCACCCAGAGCCTGGCGATGATTCAGGCCTTCGTCCTGGCCGCCCTGGTCCTGAGCGGGCGCATCCAGGCCTGGCAGGTCATTGCCCTCGCGCTCGTCCTGGGCATTATCAACGCCTTCGACAACCCTATCCGTCAGTCCTTTATTCCTGAGCTGGTCCCCAGGACCGACATGATGAACGCCATCGCTCTGGGGGCGTCGGCGTTCAACGGCGCGCGCATCGTCGGCCCCGCCCTCGGCGGCGCGATTGTGGCCGCCATCGGGGCGGGCGGGGCGTTCTTCCTCAACGCCCTGTCGTTCCTGGCCGTGCTCATCGGGTTGCTGATGATGCGCGTCACGCCCCGGCCGCCCCGCGCGCAGCGTGACTCGATGTGGACCAGCCTGCGCGAGGGCGTCGGCTACATTCGCGACGACCGCAACGTCTTGACGCTGCTGCTGATGGCGATGATGGTGGGAATCTTCGGCATGCCCTACGCGACGCTGATGCCGGTGATGGCCGCCGACGTGCTGGGGTTGGGGGCAGGCGGCTACGGCCTGCTGTTGAGCGCGACGGGGGTGGGCGCGCTGGCGGGTGCGCTGATGCTTGCTTCCCTGGGCGACTTCCAACACAAGGGGTGGTTGGTGACGGTCGGCGACTGGGCCTTCCCCCTGACGTTGCTGCTGTTCAGCGTGTCGCGCTCGCTGTGGGTGTCGGTGGTGGTGCTGGCGGGCCTGGGCCTGTTCCTCATCATCCGCAACGCGACGACCAACACCCTGCTGCAAACCGCCGTGCCTGACCACCTGCGCGGCCGGGTCATCTCGGTCTACATGCTCATGTTCATCGGGATGGACGCCCTACGCGCTGCTCACCGCTGGCTGGCAGCGGTTCAGCGCGCCCACCGCGCCCTCTGGTAGGTGCGCTCGCGTTGTTCCCGTCGGCGGCGGCGGTCGACTCCTACGCCCCCAGGTGCGCCGTGATGATCCGGTCGGCGTCAGTCGCCGCCGACCTGCGCCGCGCTGGCCGCCGCCGATCTCGACGCGGGCGCGCCGCGACTGGCCCTGCCAGGCGATGAGAACGACGGCGGCGACGATGACCCCGCCGCGGCCAGGACGCGGGCGTTAGCGCCCGCCCGCCAGCGTCCAACCCAGCAGCACGGCAACGACCGATTGACGTAGGCGTAGGTAGCGATGCGCGCCGACGTGGTATGATGCAGCGAAGAAGTGGAGGCGTGAACGCCACCACCCCCCAACAGCGACAGGTAGGCCAGGGCGACCATGGAGGTCGTCGACACCTGGGAGACCTGGAAGCTCCCCCACTCGCCAGACATTCCGCTCAATAGCGCCAGTCCCAGGCCGCCCGCCAGCATCTGCATCGCCGTCGTCATCATCGGCGCGACGGGTAGCCGCGATTTCTGGGCGTACAGCGAGCCGAATGCCCAGGCCAGCGAGCCGAAGACGAGAGCCATCGCGACCGGGTCAACCCCCTCACCGGCCAGGCTGCCCGCCCCCACCAGCAGGCCGATGCCCACCAGGCCGAAGGCCAACCCGACGAACACCTCGCGGCGTGGTCGCCCGTTCCCCCGCCACAACCAATCCAGCAGCACCATCCATAGCACGACCGCCACCAGCAGGGCGGCGATACCGAGGGGACACGTTGCTGCGCCCAGGTGACCGCGCCATTGCCGCCCACCAGCATCGCTACGCCCGCCACGGCGGCGGCCTGCCAGTAGGCGCGGCGCGGCAGGTGCGCCCCCGTGGCGCGGGCCAGGATGAACAAGATCAGCCCCGCGCTCAGGGAAACGCAGCTGCCATGAGGAAGGGCGGTATCGTTCTGGATGGCGTAGTGGATACCCAGGAACGTCGACCCCCAGATGAGATAGATGGCGGCGAAAGCGAGCAGGAAAGTGACGCGGTAGGACAGGCTGGTGGGGGCGCGCTCGGGTATACGGTCTTCCTGGAGTGGGCAGGAAGAGACGGCCAGGGCGAATCACTGCGCCGGCACGGAAAGTATGGCAGCGACTTCTGCCCTGCCGTAGCCGTAAGCCCGCGCAAGGTGAGCGCAGACAGCCGCCTCGATTACTGCGGCAGGATAGCCCGCAGGCCAGCTGGTTGAGGATGCCCCCGATGACGGCGATGAAGATCATCGCGGCGCGCGCCTCGCCACTGTAGCTCAGGATGGCGCGGTCGTGGGGGCCGTCGTAGAACTTGGGATACTTTCAGTTGGGTTCAAGACAATAGGGCATGTCCACAGACACCACCTTCGCCGAGACCAGATCTGGGCCGCGGCGCTAAAACGGTAGCGCCACTTGGGACCGGGCTTGGTTTTCTTTCACAGTCTGCAAGACGATCATCGTCACGGTCGCCGTGCCCCGGCTTGCCGTGCGCAGGTCGACCAACGTGCGGCGTAGCTCCGCTGTACCTGTACCCGCACCTTGACGATGTACCAGTCTTCGCCGGCCAGTTCGTGACATTCCAGGATCTCGGGGCGATCACGAATCGCCTGCTCGAAGGACTGAACATTGGGCACGCTCTGGACGCGAACGAAGGCCAGGATGGGCTTGCCCAGGGCGGTCGGGTCGACGATGGCGGTGTAGCCCCGGATGACCCGCCGTCTTCCAGCGCTTGCGTACCCGCTCATAGACTGAGGAGGCGGTCAGGCCGACACAGCGGCCGATCTCCGCGTTGCTGATACGGGCATTGCTCTGTAGCAGCGCGATGATCTGGCGGTCGATGTCGTCGAGTAGTGGTCGTTCCACGCGCGCCCCCTGGTTGGTTGTCTGCCGTTAATTATACGTCATATCGCGCCCGTTGTCAATGATCTTTTGGTGGATATGCGCATCCGCCGGATGGATGATTGGCAACCGTGATAGAACGTGAGGCGACAGCGAGAACCATCTTCGCCGCCTGACGCCCCACGCCTCACGCCTCACGCTCCACGCTCCACGCTCCACGCTCCACGCCTCACGCTCCACGCCTCACGCCTCACACGCTCCACGCCTCACGCTCCACGCTCTACGCTCTACGCATCACGCCTCACGCGCCCCGCTCCACGCCCCACGCTCCACGCTCCACGCCTCACGCCCCACGCTCCACGCCCCACGCTCCACGCTCTACGCCCTCCGCCGCTGGCTTCCGCCGGGTAGCACCCGCAGCGCGGGGCGTCCCTCGCGCGGGCTGTCGTCGCTGCCGCCGCCGATGATGATGGGCGCGGGCAGCGGCTCATCGGCCTCGGTGGGCAACGCGCCGATGGCCTCGGCCAGGTCCACCAGTTCCATGAACAGGCGGTAGACCTTGTTGGAAGCGTAGGCCGTCGCGGTGTGGCGCAGACCTTGCTCGGCCAGCTCGATGTACTTGCCGACCTCGGCGTCGCTGGCGATGCGGAAGAACATCAGCTCGATCTGGCGGTTGGGGATGAGGGTCTTTTCCTTAGGCATGGTTCACTTCCTTCGCAACGGGTTCAGCGGCTCATCAAGGTAGAGGGAAGAAGGAAGCGGCGTTCTCAAAAGAGAACATCCGTTTGGGAATATTATATGAAGGCTGGGCGTGGGTGTCAAGGGGCAATGTCCCACCCGCGACTGGAAGTCGCGAACTGATACCGCACACCTGCCGAGGCAGGTTGGGATGGGGCGGTCGCCCAGAGGCGAGACCGCCTACCCCGAATTCTATTCGGGGGGACTACCGCAACCGACGCGCGCCCTCGCGCATAACCCTTGTACACTTCCGTTGCAGGGCGCTCAGGGTACGCCTTTGACAGTTCCCCTGTTCTACACTAGAATCCGTCAACTTTTCCGACGGCGCAGCGAAAGGAGGGCGCATCGGATAGCTGGCTGAGTCGATTGACCCCACGTTCGACCGTTGACGCGCGCCCAGCCTGGGGCCTTTGACACCCAGGGGCCTTCTTAGTACAATGGCTGCTCACAGCCGGGGCCTGGCGCACCTTGCCCACTGGCTCCCGACAGCCACCACCGCTCGATCTCTCAGGAGGAGAATTCAGATGAAACCGGTCCGTGTCACCAGTCTCGGGGTACTGATGGCCGCCCTGGCGCTGCTGCTTGCCCTGGGCGCGTGCGCCCAGGCCCCCGCCGCCCAGCAGGCCGCGCCGACCGGCCGCTGCTGTGCAGCAGGCGGCGCCCACTGTAGCCGCCGCTGCCGCGCCGAAGGCCGCCGCCCCCGGGTCGGAGGCCCCCGCGCCGCCGCGCCCACCAGCCGCCCGCCGCCGCCGCCAAGTGGAAACCGAGGCTCTGGCGTCGCCGCCAGTGTCGCCGGCGCCAGCACGTACCCGGGCCAGCGCCACTCCGTGGCTCCGCCGGTCAGTTGAAGTTGCTCTGGTGCGTTTCGCCACCATCCTGGGACCTAACCTCGGGCCCAGGGCACTACACCACAATGTGCCTGAAGCCTGTCCTCGAGCTTCGCTGGTCATATCGCGACAGCAAGCCTGCCCTGCTCTGGCCGCTGATATCCTGACCTGCGACCGGCGGCATCTCCGCCGATGTAAGACCATCACCAGCTCGCTGGCATCAAGTGGTCCGACGGCAGACTTACCGCCGACGACGTGGTCTTCACCACCAGCACATCGCCGACCCCAAGACCGCGTCCATCAACGCCCCGTCACCATGTGACGAAGGTCAGAGTCTCAGGACCGACGGTCAGTGGTTACCTGCGGAACCCAACCTGTATCCGTACTGTATCTTTCACCAACGAGCTGAGCCCGATCTGCAGAAGAAGCAGTTCCAGCACCACATGGGCGATAGCGCCGCGACGCCCCCGCCAAGCCCATCGGCACCGGCCCCTATGTCGTCACCGACTTCAAGCCCGGCGACGTGGTGACCTACGCCCCCAACCCCAACTATCGCGAGCCTAACAAGCCCTTCTTCAGCGAAGTTCAGATGAAGGGCGGCGGCGACGCCACCTCGGCCGCCCGCGCCGTCCTCCAGACCGGCGAGGCCGACTACGGCTGGAACCTCCAGGTTCCTGCCGCTGTCATCACCCCGCTGGCCAGCAACCCGGCCAGCAAGGGCGAGATGGTTGTCGCGCCCAGCTCCAGCGTCGAGCGCATCCTCATGAACTTCGCCGACCCCAACACCGAAGTCAACGGCGCACGCTCCGAGCCAACTACCAAGCACCCCTTCCTGAGCGATCCTAAGGTCCGCCAGGCCCTGGCCCTCGCCATCGACCGCAAGCAGATCGCCACCCAGCTCTACGGCCCGGCCGGCGTCGCCACCTGCAACATCGTGGTCGGCGTGCCCGACCTGGAGTCGAAGAACACCAAGTGTGACGCCGACCCTGAGAAGGCCAAGCAACTCCTCGACGAAGCCGGCTGGAAGGTCGGCAGCGACGGTATCCGCGAGAAGGACGGTAAGAAGCTCAAGGTCGTCTACCAGACGACGGTCAACCCCATCCGCCAGGCCACCCAGGACCTGGTCAAGGCTGCCTGGCAGAAGATCGGCGTCGACACCGAGCTGAAGTCGGTCCAGGCGGGCGTCTTCTTCTCCAGCGACGCCGGCAACCCCGACACAGCGGCCAAGTTCTACACCGACGTCGAGATGTTCACCAACAACTCCTCGGACCCGGCCTTCATCAACTACCTCGATGGCTGGACCACCAAGGAGATCACCCAGAAGTCCAACGAGTGGCGCGGCGCCAACTACGGCCGCTGGTCGAATCCCGACTACGATAAGCTCATCGACCAGATCCGCCAGGAGCTTGACCCGGCCAAGCGTCAGAGCCTGATCATCAAGGCTAACGACATGCTGGTCAACGATGTCGTGATCATCCCCCTGGTAGCGCGCACCCAGCCCACCGCCGCTAAGGCCAAGAATCTGGTAGGCCCCTCGCTCGATCCCTGGTCGGCGGAGCTGTACAACATCGCCGACTGGTACAGGAAGCAGTAACACTCACCTACGGGGGCGCACAGCGATGTGCGCCCCTACTTTCAGCCCACTGTCGATTCGCACCGCGAGGAGAAAACGCCATGCTTTCCGCGCGCAGGAACCGACTACTGACGATGCTCCTCGGCCTGGCCTTGCTCCTGGTGGCGTCGGGCTGCGCCCAGGCCCCGGCCGCCCCGACCGCCCAGGACGCCGCCAAGGCCGTTCAACAGGCCGCGCCCACCGTCGCCGCCGCTGCTCAGCAGGCCGCGCCCACCGTCGCCGCCGCCGTCCAGCAGGCCGCGCCTACCGTCGCCGCCGCTGCCAAGGCCGCCGCTGTTCAGCCAGCCGCGCCGGCCGCCGGGCCGGGTCGCGGCAAGGGCGACCAGCTCAAGGTCCTCTACTGGCAGGCCCCCACCATCCTGAATGCCCACCTCGCCGCGGGCACCAAGGACTACCACGCCGCCAGCGTGGTCCTGGAGCCGCTGGCCTGGATCGGGCCTGACGGCAAACCCACGCCCGCCCTGGCCGCCGAGATTCCCACCCGCGAGAACGGCGGCGTGTCGGCCGACGGCAAGACCGTCACCTGGAAGCTCAAGCCCGACGTCAAGTGGTCCGACGGCTCCGACTTCACCGCCGACGACGTGGTCTTTACCTGGCAATACGTCTCTGACCCCAAGACGGCCTCCACCAACGCCCGCTTTATGGAGAACGTGGAGAAGGCCGAGGCGGTGGACAAGAACACCGTCAAGGTCACCTTCAAGAAGGCCAGCCCCAACCCCTACGAGGCCTTTGTCTCGGCAAACAACGTCATCCTGCAAAAGAAGCAGTTCCAGGACTACATGGGCGAGAAGGCCAAGGATGCGCCCGGCAACCTCAAGCCCATCGGCACCGGCCCCTACAAGGTCAGGGAGTTCAAGCCGGGCGACGTGGTCGTCTACGATCTGAACGAGAACTACCGCGACCCAGCGCGGCCCTTCTTCAAGGAAGTCCAGATCAAGGGCGGCGGCGACGCCACCTCGGCCGCCCGCGCCGTCTTCCAGACCGGCGACGCTGACTATGCCTGGAACCTCCAGGTGCCCTGGACGGTCATGCAGCCCCTGGTCAACGCGGGCAAGGGCGAGGCCGTGACCCTGCCCAGCAGCCAGTTCGAGCGCCTCAACATGAACTTCGCCGACCCCAACACGGAGGTCAACGGCGCGCGCTCCGAGCCGAGCACCAAGCACCCCTTCCTGAGTGACCTGAAGGTGCGCCAGGCCCTCGGCCTCGCCATCGACCGCAAGCAGATCGCCGAGCAACTGTATGGGGCCTACGGCAAGTGGACGTGTAACGTCCTGAACGCGCCGCCCGACTTCGTCTCGCCCAACACCAAGTGCGACCCCGATCCGGAGAAGGCCAAGCAGCTCCTCGACGAAGCCGGCTGGAAGGTCGGCGCTGACGGCATCCGCGAGAAGGACGGCAAGAAGCTCAAGGTCCTGTTCCAGACCAGCGTCAATCCCGTGCGCCAGGCGACGCAGGAATTGATCAAGGCGGCGTGGGCCAAGATTGGCGTCGACGCCGAGCTGAAGGCGGTCAACGCCGGCGTCTTCTTCGATAGCGCGGCGGGCAACACCGACAATATCGGCCACTTCTACGCCGACATCCAGATGTATACCAGCGGCTCGGACCAGCCCGACCCCACCAACTTCTTCGCCCAGTGGACCAGCCCGCAGGTGGCGGCGAAGGCCAACGAGTGGCGCGGCACCAACCTCACCCGTTACCAGAACCCAGCCTTCGACCAGATCGTTGACCAGTTGCGTAGCGAGACGGACGCCGCCAAACGCAAGGACCTGATCATCAAGGCCAACGACACCCTCGTCAACGACGTGGTGATGGTCCCTCTGGTCAGCCGCGCCACGCCCGCGTCCGGCAAGGCTAAGGACCTCAAGGGCAATACGCCGAACCCATGGGACTCTGAGCTATGGGACATTGGCAATTGGTACAGGTAGCAGTCATCACTCTCCGCAGGGGCGCACAGCGACGTGCGCCCCTGCCTCTCTCTTGACCAAAGACGAAGGGCCGAGGGAGCTTCTCGCGTTGAGGGTGGGCTGTTGGTTCTTCGTCCTTCGTTCTTGGTCCCATTGGTCATTCGTCCTTGGTCCCTGGTCACCCGATAGGCCCTTTGACACGGGCAGGGGATAGACATACAATCTTGGCACCGTGCCGAGGGTTGAGAAGCGGAGCCGCCTATGACACGTTACATCATGCGCCGCCTGCTCATCGCGATCCCCACGCTCATCGCGATGAGCTTCATCCTCTTCATGATTCTGGCGCTGGCGCCAGGTGATCCCCTCTCGCAATTTGCCGCCAACCCGGCCGTGCCGCCGGAAGTGCGTGAGAACATCAAGCGCTCGCTGGGCCTCGACCAGCCCGTGCCGGTGCGCTACGTGCGCTGGCTGAACAACGCCGTGCGCGGCGACCTGGGCTACTCCTTCGCCAGCCGCATCCCCGTCACCGACCTTATCAAGCAGCGTCTGCCGACCACGCTATGGATTGTCGGAACCGCCTATTTCCTGGCGGTGATTCTGGCGATTCCCATCGGCGTCATCTCCGCCTACCGGAAATACTCGGTCTTCGACCAGTCCGCGACGACCTTCGCCTTCATCGGCTTTTCGGTCCCGACCTTCTTCACCGGCACCCTGTTCATCATCATCTTCAGCGTCAAGCTCGGCTGGCTGCCCTTCATCTACGACTCGACCCTCAAGGTCACCAACCTCCAGTCGCTCATCGAGTTCCTGAAGATGAGCATCATGCCCATTGCCGTGCTGTGCCTGTTCCAGATGGCGACGCTCATGCGCTTCACCCGCGCCTCGATGCTCGATAATCTGCCCCAGGACTACGTGCGCACGGCCCGCGCCAAGGGCCTGGGCGAGCACACGGTGGTCGTCGGCCACGTCCTACGCAACAGCCTTATCCCCGTCGTCACCCTCATCGCCCTCAGTCTGCCGGCCATCTTTACCGGCGCCATCGTCACCGAGCAGATCTTCCGCGTGCCCGGCGTTGGGGACCTGCTCATCAACTCGATCTTCAACAGCGACACCCCCGTGGTGATGGGCATCGTGTTCATCTCGGCCGTGCTGGTCGTGGTGTGCAACTTCCTGGTCGATATCATCTACGGCTTCCTGGACCCGAGGATCAAATATGACTGACGCCATCGGCCTGCAAGGCCCCCCTACCACCGAGAAACCGCCGGCGGTTCTGGCCGCCAACTTGCGCAAGCCTCGCTCGCTGTGGGGCGACACGTTCCGCGCCTATCGACGGCATCGGCTGGCTATGGTCGGCACGATCGTGTTTCTGGGCCTGGTGCTGGCCGTGACGATCGGCCCGATGCTGCGCCCCATGAACCTGTCCGAGGTTGGCAACTTCGCCAACGCCTTCCAATCGCCATCGCTGGACCACCCCTTCGGCACAGACCCGCTGGGGCGCGATCTGCTGGCGATGCTGCTCTATGGGGGCCGGGTGTCCATCGCCGTAGGCGTCGCCGCCATGCTGGTCGCCATTCTGGTGGGGACCATCGTGGGGGCCATCTCCGGCTTCTTTGGTGGGCGGACTGACAATCTCCTGGTATGGGTGACGGACCTGTTCCTGGCCCTGCCGACGCTGCCGGTGCTGCTGCTGGTGATCTACCTGTTCCGCGACCCGCTGCGCGCCGTCTTCGGCATCACCGTCGGTATCTTCATCCTGACGGTGGTGGTCATCGGCCTGCTGACTTGGATGGGCGTGTCGCGCCTGGTGCGCGCCTCGTTCATGTCGCTGAAGCAGAAGGAGTTTGTGGAGGCGGCCCACTCGGTGGGCACGCGGACCGCCGGTGTTCAAGCACATCCTGCCCAACTCCATGAGTCCCATCATCGTCGCCGCCACGCTGGCCGTCGGCGCGGCCATCCTGCTGGAGTCGACCCTGTCGTTCCTGGGCGTCGGCTTCCCGCCCGACATGCCAACCTGGGGCCGCCTGCTGTTCGACTCCCGCGACTATATCGAGATGTTCCCCTACCTGGCGATCTTCCCCGGCCTGCTCATCTCCATTACCGTGCTGAGCATCAATTTCATGGGCGACGGCCTGCGCGACGCCCTCGACCCACGCCGCACCCAGAGCTGAGCCGGCGACGGTAGCCTCGCCGCCCGCCACTACGCCGTGTAGCCAGGGGCCAGGACAATGAAGGGACGCGAGGGAGCAGGTAGCCCTCGTGTCCCTTATTCGGCGCAGCCACGCCCGCTATCAAGCTTCCGTGCGTCATCGCGATGCCGAACCAATGCACTCTCGCTCGCTGATGGCCCCTGTTTCGGTATTGCCTTCCGGTCCCGCGTTAGGGTATGATAGCAGTGCGCGTGGCTGTCCACGGTGACGCCGCAGTTCTTCTGGAAAGCCGCGCAGGAGAAAACCCGTGAAACGCATCGGCATCCCGCTCATGCTCCTGGTCCTGACCCTGCCGCGGCCCAGTGTGGTGGCCAGTGCCGCTGCCGCGCCCACCGCCGCGCCCACCGCCGCGCCAGCGGCGAAGGCGCCGCGCCCACCGCGGCGGTGTCCTGCCCACTGTGGCCGCCGCGCCTAAGGCGACCGACGCCCCAGCCGTTGCCGCGACGACGGCCCCGACTGCCGCCGCCGCCGCCAAGAGCGCGCGAGCGGCGACCTCGGCACCGCCGCCAACCCTATCAAGATGGCCTTCGTCCCGTCCAGCGACCGGCCAAGATCTTGCTCAGTGGTGAAGAGTATCAATAGATGCGAGGCAGACCGGGCCCTCAGCTTCAAGGTATCTGTGCCCACCAGCTACGCCGCCGTGGTCGAGGCGATGAACGCCGGCCAGATCGACGTAGCCTGGCTCGCGCCCACGTCCTACGTTGCCGCCAACAACCGCTATGGCGTCGAGCTGCTGCTCACCACCATGCGCAACGGCTCCAAGGTCTTCTCCTTCTCCATCATCGTCGCCGCCGACTCGTTCATCAAGACGGTCGCCGACCTCGGCGTGGCGAAGATCGCTCGCTTCGACCCGCTCTCGACCTCCAACCCTCTACCCTTCGCGCCTTCCGTCTCCCAGGGTATCGACCCCAACAAGGACGTCCAGTGGGTGTACTCCGGCGGCCACGACAAGTCCATCATCGCCCTGGTCAACGGTCAGGTGGACGCGGCCGTCGTCTTCGGCGAGTACAAGGGTACGCCCGACGCCCGCGACCGCGTCAAGGGCACCATTCCTGACGTCATGCAGAAGACGCGCGTCCTGCTCAACAGCGAGAGCGTCAACGCCATGATTCAACGACACGGTCAGCGCGCAGTAACACCTGGCCGCCGACCTGAAGACCAAAGATCCGCGATGGCCTCCTCGCCGTCGCCACATCGAGGACGGCATCATGAGTTGCAGGCCCTGTACCAGATCACCGGCCTCGACGTGGGCAACCTTTGCCGACTACGCGCCCATCCTGGAGGCCGCCACCGCCAATATCGACCTGGGCGCGGCCATCGCGCCGCCGCCCACCCGCGCCCCGCCACCGCCGCGTTCTGCCGTGCAGTCGCCGGCGGCCACGGCTGCCGTAACGTAACGCAAACATGAGGCAGAGGTCGATGCGCCTGCCCTCGTGTTGTCCCTCTGGCGTAGGAGACGGGTGTGCTCGAAATCCAGCATCTACCAAGGGGCCTCCATGAGCTTGAACAACCTGAAAGCGCTGGACAACCTGACCTGACCGTCCGCGACGGCGAGTTTGTGGCGCCATCGGGCTATCGGGGTCTGGGTCTACCTTGTTGCGCTGCATCAACCGCCTCATCGAACCGAGCAGCGGCAGCATCATCCGGATGGCGGATATTACGGCGGCGTCGCCCGAGGAGCTGCGCCAGATTCGCCGCAGCATCGGCATGATCTTCCAGCAGTTCAACCTCGTCAAGCGTTCCACCGTCATCAACAACGTCCTGCCGGCTCACCGGGCCACACCAACCCCGCCTGGTCGCTGATGAATCATTCGCCCGCCCATCGTCGAACAGGCCATTGCAACCTGGACCGGGTGGGCATCGCCGACAAGGCCTACGTGCGCGCCGACACCCTGTCCGGCGGCCAGCAGCAGCGCGTCGCCATCGCCCGCGCCCTGATGCAAGAGCCGAAGCTGATGCTGGCCGACGAGCCGGTCGCCAGCCTCGACCCGGCCACGTCCCACTCGGTGCTGCGCTACCTGGAAGAGCTTAATAAGGAAGAGGGTATCACGGTGGTGTGCAGCCTGCACTTCCTGTCGCTGGCGCGGCGCTACGCCACCCGTGTCATCGCCCTCAAGGGCGGCACGATCGCCTTTGACGGTCTGCCCACTGAGATCACCCCGCAGCGGTTCCGCCAAATCTATGGCGAAGACGCGATAGAAGTGGAGATTGCCTGATGGCGCAACAAACCACGCCCCTGGGCCGCGCCGCCGCCCCGCCGCCGATCCCGATTCAGGAGCCGCGCCCGTTCTGGGCCTCATGGCGCTTCGTAGCCCTGGCCGTGCTGGGCTTGACCGCCTACGTCATCGGCTGGCGCATGACGGACATCAGCATTGTGGACCTGGTCACGAATCTGCCCAAGGCCCGCCACATCGTCGTTCAGCTGCTGACACCGAATTTCCTCAACCCCGAGATGACCGTCCAGGAGGACGCGATCTCCATTGTCATGGCCAGTCGGGACTTCACGCCGCCCGTCCCCGAGCGGCAGCCGAAGCCTGGCCCCCAGGTTCAGTTGTCGTCGCGGGTCGTCACGTCAGGCGAGACGATTCAGGTATCGGGCACGGGCTGGCCCACCAACGCCGACGGCGTCATCTCCTACAACGACAATCCAATTGCCACCGCGACCACCAACGCCGAGGGCGCGTTCAGCGAGAGCGTCACCATGCCCACCACCGACGCGCGCGGCGTCCAGTTCATCAACGTCAAGTTCGCCGCCCCCGTCGTCGGCCCGCTCGGCTTCCAGAAGTACACCTGGTCGGAGGCCGCGCGCATCTCCTTCGTCGCCATCATTGAGACCATCTTCCTGGCGTTGATGGGCACGACCTTCTCGGTCATCGTCGCCGCGCCGCTGAGCTTCCTCGGCGCGCGCAATATCATGAGCGGTAGCAAGTCCACCGAAACGGTCTATTACGCCACCCGCTCCTTCTTCAACATTCTCCGCTCCATCGAGACCCTCATCGTCGTCGTGATCATGGCCGTCATCGTCGGCATCGGCTCCTTCGCCGGCGTTCTGGCCATCGCCATCCACGGCATCGGCGCGCTAGGCAAGCTGTACTCGGAGGCCATCGAAGGCATCGACAACGGCCCCATCGAGGCGGTGCGTGCGACAGGTGCGAACAACCTACAGATGGTCATGTACGCCGTCCTGCCCCAGGTGGTGCCGGCCTTCGTGTCCTTCACCTTCTACCGTTGGGATATCAACGTGCGCATGGCGACGGTCATCGGCCTCGTCGGCGGCGGCGGCATCGGCTTCATCCTCATCCAGTTCATGAATCTGTTGCTGTGGCGGCAGGCGGCGGTTGCCCTGTGGATGATCGTGGCCGTCGTCATGGCCATGGACTACGCCAGCTCCTACGTGCGCCACAAGCTGGTCTGAAAGGGAGATTGGAGATTAGGGATGCACGCGCTCCCCAATCTCTAATCTCCAATCCCCAATCTCCGCTCTCCCCAGGAGGTCGACAATGGAGGAAACCTGCCGCGTCATCGTGTTGGGGGCCGCCAGCGTCGATATCAAGGGCCGCGCCCAGGCGGGCCTGCGCGCGCTCACCTCGAACCCCGGCGATGTGCGCCTGGGGGTGGGTGGTGGGGCGCGCAACGTTGCCGAGAACCTGGCCCGCCTGGGCGTCGACACGACCCTGATGACGGTTGTCGGCGACGACCCCATCGGCCAGGCTATTCTCGACTACACGGTGGCGGCGGGTGTCAACATCGCGCCGACTCTGATCGCCACCGAGGCCCACACGGGGGCGTACCTGACACTGGCCGACGCCGAGGGGCGCATCCTATTCGCGCTGGACGATATGGACGCTCTGGCTGAGCTGGTCCCCGACTGCATCGTGGCCTACGAGCCGCTGTTCTACGCCGCCGACATGATCTTCGTCGACGCGAACCTGCCCGAGGCGACCCTGGCAGCGGTGGTAGACCTGTCCCGCGAGCAGGGTATTCCCCTGTGCGCCGACCCCACGTCGGCGATCTTGGCCCCCAGGGCTACGCCCCTGCTCGGTGAAATCGACATTCTGGTGCTCAACGCCGCCGAGGCGCAGGTCTACTGTCCGCGGGAGGTGGGCGGCCGCGAGGCGGCGATTGGCATGGCGCGCGCCGTGGTGCAGTGTGGGGTGGGTACGGCAGTGGTGACGCTGGGCGCGGAGGGCGTTGCCTTTGCCACATCCGACGAGAGCGGTTGGATCCCCGCCTTCCCCCTCGACGAGGTGGTGGATACGACGGGGGCGGGCGCTGCCCTCACGGCGGGCGTCATGTTTGGCCTGCTGAACAATGTGCCCCTCGACGAGGCGGTGCGCCTGGGCGCATCGGCCGCCGCCCTCACCCTCCAGACCCATGAAACCGTCCGCTCCGATCTCAGCCTCGACCTGCTGTACGAGCAGATCATGGTCTTTTGACGCCGCCCGCCCGTTGCGATAGCCCTGGGCGGGGCAACCCCGTCCCTACATCTCCCTGCCGCCGCGCACAGTAGGGGCAGGGTCGCCTGGCCCTTTGGGGGCCTCCCCCGCCTCCCTGCAGCGGCGGCACACGCCGAACACCGCAAAGTGGCGGACGTCGGCGTCGAAGCCGAAGCGGTCGTAGAGCGCCTCGCGCAGCGGGTGGAACAGGCTGGCGTCGACGCTGGTGGTCTGCTTGCACACGCGGCACACCAGGTGGTGATGCGGCTCGCGACCGACCAGCTCGTACTCGGCGCGGCCGCCCCCCATGTCGATGACGTTCAGCACCCCCAGGTGGGTCAGGAACTCCAGGGTGCGGTAGACGGTAGAAATGTCCACATAGGGGAAGCGGGTGTGGATGCCGGCGTAGACCTCGTCGGCGGTCACGTGGCCCTGCTTGGCGGCGATAATCTCGACAATGGCGATGCGCTGCGGCGTCAGGCGCACGCGATGCTCGCGTAGCGTCTCGAGGACTTCGACGTGGGCGCTCATGGGTCATTCCTACCTGAATTGGGGTCAGCCGAGGCGGGGTCAGTGCGAGTCAACGCGATACAGCCAATAGCCGCCCGGCGCGGCGGGCAGCGGCGGCGCGCCCACATCGACCGGCGTCAGGCGCAGGATCGACGCCAGGGCTTCGCGCTGGGCATCGGTCAACACCAGCAGCGCGCCGTCGGGCGCGGTCGGCAACTCCTCAACGCGCGGATTCTGATGCGGGACGCGCTCCAGGTCGAGGAGGGTTCCCAGCGCCTTGTAGACGTGGCCGCCCGCGTCGAGTCTCGCGTCGCGCAGGCCACGATCCAACAGGATGGGCGTGCCCGCCTGGCCCGGCCCACGCACGGCGTCGACTAGCTGCCACAGGCGGGCATTGTTGCGCCCGTCGGCCAGCTCGAAGAAGTAGTAATTGTTCAGACGCGCGGCGGGATACACGACAAGGAGCATGGCCAGCGTCGCCGCCGCTGCGCCCACCGCCAGCCGCGCCCAACTGCCCCCGCGTAGCATCGCCACGCCGGCGGCCAGCAACGCACCCATCGCAGCGAAGGTGGGCGGCAGCAGCGGGGCCATATAACGCGCCGAGATGTGGGAGTCGTAGGCGCGGTTGATGATTGGCAACAGCGCCAGGGCGGCCAGCCAGCAGGCCAGGGGCAACCCGGCTCGCCGCGCCGTGTACAGCACGGCCGTCACGGCGACGACGGCGTACAGTATGACGGCCGGTGAGCGCATGGCCGCCGCACCCGCGTCACCCCCCAGCGTCGAGACAAAGGTCGAGCCGACCATCTGGTAGGCCAGGCCGACGAAGCCCTGGGCGTTCGCCAGATACTCGGACAGACCCACCCCGCCAGTGAAGGCGTAGTCGCGCCGCGCCGCCCCCTCGGCCGAGCCACCCGCCGTGAGCACGTTGTACCCGATGAGATTGCTGACCATCAGGATCGCCGCGCCCAGGGCCAGCCACGGCCAGCGCGTGCGCAGCCAGGCAGGCCGCGTCACGGCCACCCAGGCCGCCGCGCCCACCAGCACGATGATCGCCGTCGGGTGGGTCTGGACGGCCAGCCCGGCCGCCACGCCCGCCGCGACGAGCAGGGCCGGCCGAGCCTGCCGCCGCGCCTCGCTGAGGATGACGAGGGTCAGCGTCGTCCAGAAGGGCGTGGTGGCGTTGGACCAGGCGATGTGGCTATTGACGACCACCGGCACGAAGGATACCGCCATCAGCGCGGCGGCGATGCCCCCCGCCAGTCGCGGCCAGGCCGACCCGCGACCGCCCGCCTGCGCCGCCAGGCTCACGCCCAGCAGATAGGTCAGGCCGACGGTCAGCGCGCCGAGCAGCATGACCAGCGTGCGCGGCCAGGGCGCCCCGCCGCCCAACGCCAGCCCGGCCGCCATGAGGTAGTGGTGCAGTGGGCCGTTGTACGCATCGACGGAGACAGCCGGGGCGAAGCCGCCGCCCGCGATGCGCAGGGCGAACTGAATCTCGTCCGTCTCGTCGGTCAGGGTGGGGACCAGTTGCAGGGCGTAGAGGCGTACCGCCGCTCCAACCAGGGTGAGCAGCGCGGTGAGCAGAGCATCCACGGCGGTGAAGCGAAAGGCCGTCGTCGGGGCGTCGTTCATGCATGTCCTCGGTGGGCCGAATTATAGCCTGCCGCCGGGCGATTGTCATTATAATTGACGCAGGACCCAGGACCAAGGGAAGACTTCTATTGGTCTTTGGCCCTTCGCCCTCAGTTTGCCATCAGACATCATTCAATAGAGGATGATACCCCATGCCCCCCGAACTCATCGTCGTCGGCCTCGGCCCCGGCGACCCCGACCTGTGGACGACGGCCGCGCATCGCGCCCTGACGGCGACTGGCGACGTCTGGCTGCGTGACCTGGCTACCCCCAGCGCCGCCCACCTACCCGCGACCGCGCGCCGCCACGCGCTGCCCGCCGACGACGAGGACGCCGCCTCAACCCTGCTGGCCCTCGCACGGCGCGGCGACACAGTCGTCTATGCCACGCCCGGCCACCCGGCCATTGACGACCCGCTGTGGGCCGCGCTGCGCCGCCGGGCCAACGCTGCGTCGCCGGTAACGTTGCGCCTCATCCCCGGCCTGGGCCTGGCCGCCGCCGCCCTGACCGCCGTGATGCCGGACACCTCTGGCGGCGACTACCAGGTTGTCGCCGCCGCCACGCTGGCTGGCCGCGCCTCGCCCCGCCTCGACGTGGATACGCTGGCCGTCGTGACGGGGTTGCGGGCTGAGCAGCTTGCCGGTGTCGCCCACGCCCTGGCGAACGTCTACCCCGCCGACCACGGGCTGACCCTGGTCACCGGCCTCGATACACCCATCCCGACTGTCGCCCCAACGACCCTGGCCGCGCTGGCTGGGGCCAGCGTGCCGGGCGAGAGCGCGCTGGTCGTCGCCCCCCTGGCGCAGCCGGGCGCGGTGACGAGCCTGGAAGAGGTGATGGCGACGCTGCTCAGCCCTGACGGCTGCCCCTGGGACCGCGAGCAGACCCATGCGTCGCTACGCCCGTACCTGCTGGAGGAGACCTACGAGGTGCTGGCCGCCCTGGACGCGGGCGACATCGTAAAGCTGCCGGAGGAGCTAGGCGACCTGCTGCTGCAAATCGCCTTCCACAGCCAGATCGCGACCCGCGATGGCGAGTTTCAGCTGGCCGACGTGGTGCGCAGCATCACTGCCAAGCTGATTCGCCGCCATCCCCACGTCTTCGGCGAGGTATCCGTCGCCGACGCCGACGAGGTGACGCGCAACTGGGAGAAGCTCAAGGCCGTCGAGCGCGCCGAGGCGGGCCAGCGTGCGACCGACCCCTTCGCCGGCATCGCCCTGGCCCTGCCCGCCCTGTCCCGCGCCCAGGAGATGCAGCGGCGGGCGACGCGCTTCGGCTTCCACTGGCCCGACCGCGCCGCGGCGTGGGCCCGATTTGAGGCCACGCTGGCCGAGTGGCGCACCGCCGCGACGGGCGAGGCGCGCGCCCATGCGTTCGGCGACGCCCTGTTCGCCCTGGTGACCGTCGCCCAGGTGGATGGCCTGGACGCCGAGAGCGCGCTGCGCGAGGCCAACCATCGCTTCGCCGCGCGCTTCGCCCGCTGGCAGGCGGAGAGCTTGGAGACCGGGGATTAGGAATTGGGGATTTGGGATTGCGAAGAGCCCTCCTATTGGCCTCATCCCCTCTTGACACGCTTCAGAACCCTCTGTATACTAGACACGTAACGATACAGGTCTGTATCGCGGCGCGCGGTATGGCGTGCTGCAAGGAGGGCATATGCGCATCGGCGTACTGGGCACGGGCATGGTGGGGCAGACGCTCAGTGCGAAGCTGGCCGAGTTGGGGCACGATGTCATGGTGGGCACGCGGGACGTCGCCGCCCTCCTGGCGCGCACCGAGCCGGGCATGGGCCAGACGGAGCCGTTCAGCGCGTGGAGCAGGGCGCACCCCGCTATCAGGCTCGGCACATTCGCCGAGGCTGTCGCCCACGGCGAGACGCTCTTCAACGCCACGTCGGGCACGGTGTCGCTGGCCGTGCTGGAGCAGGCCGGCGCGGCCAACCTCGACGGTAAGGTGCTGGTCGATGTCTCTAACCCGCTCGATTTCTCGCGCGGCATGCCGCCCACCCTGACCGTGTCCAACACCGACTCGGTCGGCGAGCAGTTGCAGCGCGCCTTCCCTGGGCTAAAGGTCGTCAAGAGCCTCAATACCGTGACCGCCGCGCTGATGGTCAACCCGCGCCTGCTGGCCGACAGCGACCACACCATGTTCGTTTGCGGCAACGATGCGGCGGCCAAGGCCCACGTGACGACCATGCTCACCGACTGGTTCGGCTGGCGCGACGTGGTCGATCTGGGCGACATCAGCACCGCGCGCGGCCTGGAGATGTACCTGCCGCTGTGGCTGCGGCTGTGGGGCACGCTAGGTACGCCCATGCTCAACATCAAGGTGATGCGCTAGCGAGGCAGTCAGACCTGTCAGGTCTCAATGACATGTTCGCTATGAGGGCACGCCCGTAAGGTCTCGTCGCGGCGCGCGTCATAATCTGTACATGGGGATGAAATGGTTTCGACCGGGAGGGAAGATCGCGGGCTGCAAGCCGAGGCGCCTGATCCTCGTTAAAAGTGGGCAAAACAACAACAGCCAAGCCTCAACTGGCTCTCGCCGCCTAAGGGCGACGACGTCGCGCCAGCTCTCCCTCTGACGGACTGGTTAGCGGCGCAACTCAGTCGGAGTGCCGTCTCCCGAATGGTGATACGGGGGGCGAAAGACCATCACCTAACGCTGAACCCGGCTCAGTCGGTCGAGATGGGCCAGCGTGATACCTGAGGATCGACTAAGCTTGTAGACGCCTCCGGGACAACTTTCGGGACGCGGGTTCAATTCCCGCCATCTCCACCTACAGCCAGGGGCGCGATTCCAGTCAGGGTCGCGCCCCTCGCTTTGAGTTAACCAAACGGCGCGGCCCCCTTCACCTTCGCCGCCAGATGAGGCAGGAACAGCTCGAAGGGAGAGCGAGTCGGCGTCGCTGAGGGCGTCGGGGTGGCGGTCGGCGTGTTCGTGGCCGTTGCGGTCGCGGTGGGCGTCGGCGATGGGCCATCGGTGGCCGTGGCCGTCATGGTCGGCGTCGCCGACGGCGATGGGCTGGCGGTCGGCGTGTTCGTGGCCGTTGCCGTGCGCGTGGCCGTCGGTGTCGCCGTGGGTGTGATGGTCGGCGTCATGGTCCGCGTGACTGTCCCGCTCGCTGTGGGGCTGGCGGTGGGCGTCGGCGTGGCCGGGAAGGAGCACGGCGATTGGGCGACGGCCGACAATCCCGCCGCCGAGCCGAGCCAATACTCGCATGAGCCGCGCCGCGCGAGGCTCGTCACCCCCACCGCCTCGGCGGGGCTGTTGGGGCGGGCCAGGGTCTGGGTCGGGGTTCCGAACACGGTAAAGCGCACCGCACCGCCCGCCGTCAGCAGCCACACGCCGCCGTTGTCGGGCCAGGCGGGCGGGTTGAAGGCCACATGGTAGATCAGATTGCTGGGCAGCCCATTGGCGGGTGAGCCGACGGTATAGGCCTGCCAGGTCGTGCCCGTCGTCGAGCGCACCGCTGCCCCCAGCCACGATCCCACCCACACCTTGCCCTGGCCGTCCACCGCCACCGACGTGGGGCTGTTCAGCGCGGGCTGGCCCGTGCCCTGGCTCGTGAAGCGGACGAAGGGCGTCCCCGGCTGTGGCGAGTCGCCGTGATCCATCAGGTACAGCCCCGTATCCGTCGCCAGCCACAGGCACGCCCGCCCCGATGGACAGCCGGACGCCGAGCCGGGCGTCTGGGTCGAGGGGGCCGCCGCCAGGTCGCGAATCGCGCCAAAGCCGCCGGAGCCGCCAATCCAGGTGCGCCAGTCGCCGCCCGTGCTCAGCATGAACAGCCTGGGTGCGATGCCCACGCCACCCGTGTTGCCCGCCCACAGGCGGCCCTGGTTGTCCTTCGCCAGCGCCTGGACGTTGCCGAAGGTGTCGCGCCCCACGCTCGTGTAGTGCAGCCACGCCCCGCTGTCGGTCAGGCGGCTGACCCCGCCCAGCGGCCCGCTATCGCCGTTCTCGCCCGTCGCCACCCACAGATCAAGACCGAGGCGCACGATGGCGTGGACACGGTTGGACGGCAGTCCCGCGCTCGCCTGGTCGTAGACTGTCCACGTCTCCGCGCCGCTGTCTCGGTCGCGCTCCAGCAGCGCCAGTCCGCTATCCGTGCCTACCCACAGCCGAACGAGCGGGTCGGAACCTTCCATCAGCAGCGCGTTAACCTGGTTGGAGGGCAGGCCGGGCGCGCGCAACGCCCCGCCGATACTGCCGTCCCCGCGAATGGGCACTGGCCCCGCATCCGTGCCGACCCACGCCCCACCGCCCGTCGCGGCGGCCACGGCGCGCGGGACGCGGCCCGGCAGGCCGCCCGCCCCCATCGGAAACACCTGAATCTGGTCGTCGGCCGGGTTGGCTGTGCCCCGCGCATCGATGCGCGCCACGCCCCCCACGCAGCCGCTCTCGCAGCCGAAGGCCGCCCATACCCGCCCCTGACCATCGACGGTCATCGTCTCGACGGGGCTGTCGGGCAGCGTGTCCTGGCCGATGAGCGTCATCTGACCGCTGGCGTCGCGGCGGGCAATGCCCTGTTGGGTCCCGAACCACACCGCCCCGTCGGGCGTCGTGACCACGGCGACGACGACATTGGACGGTAAGCCGGGCAGCGTGTCGGTGTTGAAGTCCTGGCAGGTCGTTCCGTCGTGTCGCCGCACCCCATCCCCCGCGCCCACCGTTGTCCACACCCACTGCCCCGCCTCCACTGCCCACAGGCGGTTAGGTTGGGTCGCCTGTCGCGCGGCGGTGAAGTTGGCCGTCAGGGCATCGCAGATATCAGGGTATTTGCGCATGGTCACACCATCCCAGATGCTGGCGGGGGCGCTGGCCGCCGCCCAGATGTGGCCCGCCCCGTCCACCCCCAGCCCTTCGACGCGCTCCGTCCATAGACCGTCGGCCGTCGTCCACACCCGCCAGCTTGTGCCGTTCCAGCGCGCCAGGCCGCCGTAGGTTCCCACCCAGACGTAGCCCGTGGCCGGGTCGATGAGTACATCGCGGGTCTGGTTATCGGGCAGGCCGTCGTCGATGGTGAAGACCCGCCGCGCTCCGCTCGCCGTGTCCCAGCGCACGACACCGCCGCCCGTTGCGGCCCAGATCGTCACGCCATCGGGGGCGACTGCCAGGGCGTATACGTCGTCGGTGTGAGTATAGATGCGCCACGTTGTCGGCATCCCACCCTGCGCCGCCGCGTGGGATGCGGAGATAAGCAGCGCCAGGCTGAGGAGGGCGGCGAGGATGAGCCAGCGGGCACGGTGCAAGGAGGCCTCCGGGGCGAAGTAGCCAGTCGCTAGAAGCTAGAAGTCACATAGCCAGTGGTCGGTGGTCGGTCGTCATTCCGTACCACATGAATGGACGCTGAGGGCGCGGATATGTTACGGCAGCCGCACATGTAGCCGACGATGGCTGACCGTGGTACAATGACAGTGTGCCCAGGGCAATGAGGCACAGCCAGATTTCTATCATGGATGCCGGGATCGTTTCACGGGAGCTACCGTATGAGCCTGCCTTCGAATCCGCTGACCATCGCCCCCCATGTCGCGGCGACGCTGGCTCTCTCCCAGCCGGTTGTCGCCCTGGAATCCACCGTCATCACCCACGGCCTGCCGTGGCCCAAGAACCTCGAAGTGGCGCGGACCATGGAGGCCGCCATCCGCGACAGCGGCGCGACCCCGGCTACCATTGCCGTCCTCGATGGGCAGTTGCGGGTTGGGGTGACCGACACTGAGCTTGAGATGCTGGCCCAGGTAGGCGGCCAGGCTCGCAAGGTGAGCCGCCGCGACCTGCCCATCGCCGTCGCCCGGGGCGAGCACGGCGGCACGACCGTCGCCGCCACCATGTGGGTTGCCCATCGCGCTGGCATCCAGGTCTTCGCCACGGGCGGCATCGGCGGCGTGCATCGCCGCCACCCGTGGGACGTATCGGCCGACCTGCCGGAGCTGGCCCAGACACCGGTGCTTGTCGCCTGCTCTGGTGCGAAGGCTATCCTGGACCTGCCCCTGACCCTGGAGTGGCTGGAGACCCACGGCGTGCCCGTCCTCGGCTGGCAGACCGATACGTTCCCGGCTTTCTACAGCCGCGACAGCGGGCTACCCATCGACCAGCGGGTGGCGAATGCGGCCGAGGTCGCCATCATCTGGCGCGCCCAGCGGGCGTTGGGGCTGGGTGGCGCGCTGCTGGCCGTGCCCATCCCGGCGGAGTACGCCACACCGCCCGCCGTCGCCGAGAAGGCCGTGGCCGTCGCCCTGGACGAGGCCGACGCGCGGGGTATCCGTGGCAAGGCCGTCACCCCCTTCCTGCTGGAGCGGGTGGCCGCCATTACCGAGGGCGCGAGTCAGGCGGCCAACCTGGCGCTGCTCGAGCACAATGCCCGCGTCGCTGCCCAGGTCGCTGTCGCCCTTGCCCACGCGCCGTCGTGAGGGATGGGGCGCGGATGAACGCGGACGCGAAGAGGCCTTCTTCTATCCGCGTTCATCCGCGTTTGTCCGCGGCCGCGTCTCTTGGGCGGCCACGGGGGGACCGCCCCTACGCTATTGCCTTGAGGTGCGAATGACCGACAGCCCGGCCTGGAGCGAGGCCGACTCCGAGGCGTTCATCCTGCGCGGTCAGGTGTTCACGCCGCGCCGCGCCGAAATTGCCCGCAGCCTGGTCGATCTCATCCCCGCCGCGACTGACGATGCCTTCACCGCCGCCGAGCTGGGCGTCGGCGCCGGCTGGCTGAGCGAGGCCGTGCTGCGCCGTTTCCCCCACGCCCGCGTCGTCGGCCTGGACGGCTCGCCGCGTATGCTGGCTGAGACGGCCGTCCGCCTCGCCCCGTTCGTCGCGCGCGTCGAGTTGCGCCCCTTCCGACTCGAGGACGATGCCTGGCTGGCCGAGCTACCCCCTGCCCGCGCCATCCTCAGCAGCCTGGTGATTCATCACCTGGACGCGGCGGACAAGCAACGCCTCTACCGCCGCCTGCTCGAACGCCTGGAACCCGGCGGCGGGCTGCTGATCTGCGACCTGGTCGCCCCGACCAGCGAGACGGCGCGGCGCTACATGGCGCGCGCCTGGGACGACGAGGTGCTGCGCCAGTCGCGAGCGATGACCGGCGGCGACGCCCTGGCCGACGAGTTCAGGGCCACCGAGTGGAACCTGTACGACTACCCTGACCCGACGATGGACATGCCCGACCCGCTGCCCGACCACCTGGACTGGCTGCGCGCGGCGGGCTACGTCAGTGTCGACGCCTTCTGGCTGTGCGCCGGTCACGCTGTCTACGGCGGCTACCGCCCGGCCTAGACGCGAGTGTTGCCAAACCTCCACGCACTTCGCTGACAATAGGGATATAATGGGGGGTAGGTAGACAGGTATGTCCTGTCGCTCTACATCGTTCTTTAGCGACATCCCAGCGCCTGTCGGCCTTGGGGTGTTTGTCTTTCAGCGTTTCGGGAACGTGCCATGCCATACCTGTAGGAGACGCAATCATGCCTACCTGAGGAGCAGCGCGTCCGGTGTCAGCGCACCGTCGGCGGGCTGCCCTGTTGTATCTCCAGGCCTATG
>JAHCIE010000089.1 GCA_026129385.1 Anaerolineae bacterium | reverse complement strand
GGTCGCGCTCAGCGCGGCGGCGACCAGCCCTATCAGCGGGTCAAAGGCGCGTCGCCCTAGCCGAAACGTGATGAGCGGCAGCAGGATGCCTACCAGGATGGCCTGCAAGACGCGCGCCATCACCGGCTGCGCGCCGCCTAGCCCATACACGCCGGTCAGGAACAGGGTGTACAGGTAGCTCCAATGTGCCGTTGGCTCCCCCGCCCGGGTGACGGGCCACCACTCGCGGTCGAAGCTGAAACCGTGACCGTCGAGAACGCGGCGGGCCAGGCTATCGTACGACACCTGGTCGAAGATACCGGGCAGTGTCTCGACGGCGTTGCCCTGGTACAGGGCCGATCCGACACGTAGGGCCACCGAGATGAGAATAATCATCAGGAGCGCGCGACGGGTCGCTCGCTCGCTAATAGTTGTGCTGGTCAGGGTCATGGGTGAAGTGTCCCGCTTAGTGTGCCGCGTCGGACATCGGCTTCAGCGCTCCCATCCTGGCGTAGCCGTCGGCGGCGGCCTCGGCCGATGCGGACAGAGCCGCATTCACGTCCCGCGTATCGTCATAAACGTTCTCGAGGCGGTGCACGATACGTTCCCAGGCGTGATGTCTCTCAACATAAACGCGACCGGCGCGGCCCAGCGCCTCCCGCCGGGGGGCATCGTCGATCAGGTTCAGGATAGCGACCGACATGGCCGTCGGCTCATCGGCCACCGCGACATCGACCCCTGGCCGGGCCGCCAGCGCCGAAACGGCCTGGCGCGTCGCCACCACGGGGGCGCCGCACGCCATCGCCTCTAGTACCTTGTTCTGGATGCCCGCCCCATAGGGGATAGGCGCGACGGCCAGCGTGGCCCGCCGCAGATACGGGCGCATATCGGGGACAGCGCCCGTCAGCTCGACCACGCCCAGGGCATCGTCGGCCATGCGGCGCAGCAGCGGTGGCGGGTCCTTGCCGACGATCTGGACTCGCACGGTGGGGCGCGCTGCCCACACGTGGGGCATCACCTGTTCTAGTAGATAGGCGGCGGCGGTCACGTTGGCGTGGTAGCTCATCTTGCCGCTGAACGCCAGGGTCGCCGGCTCGCGCGGCTCGTCGGTCGGTGTGAAATACGCCAGATCGACCCCGTTCGGTACAACCGTCACGGGTGGCCATGCGGCGCGGGGCGTGTAAGTCTCAGCCAGCGTCAGCAGCGCCTGGCGGTCTATCTCCGACGTCACCAGCGTGCGGTCGAAAGCGGCCACCAGTCGGCCTTCGTGGCGGCGCGTCCGCCCCAACTCGAGGCGGGTCATCAGCCGCCCCCTGACGCTGCGGCTGGCATGCGCAGCCTGCTCGAACAGGTAGCTGATGCTATCGACGCTATCCCAGACCACGGCCGGCGATCGGGATGCGCCACGCTGCGCCAGGACCTCCAGCCCGTAGCGCGCCCCGCGCAGGTGCTCGACGTGAACGACATCGAAAGCCTGGCGAGTCAGCGCCGCGTCAATGTCGGCGGCCAGGGATGGCTCCCAGCAGAAGTTGGCCTGGAGCGGCGTGCCCGTCGGTAGCGTTTGCGTGCAATTGAGGGCGGAGCGCTGGCGCGTCAACCGCCGGGCGATGACGCGAATCCCCTCACCTTCCAGGCGCGCCAGGTCAGCGCGCTCCTCATCCGAGGACCACAGCGCGGCGAGCGTCACAGAGTGCCCGTGGCGGGCCAGCCCGCGCAGTAGCTGATACGACCGCACGCGGATGAGATTGGGTGTGTAGGGGACAATGAAGAGGATGTTCACGGTTTCAACCTTCCAGGCAGGCGCAGCACGGTAAGTCTCACGTATAGGCTTCGCGAACCTGGGGACTGGCCGACTGGCGAGCCACCCGTTCCCCTTCGAGCCTCTCGTCTGCGTAGATAGCCTGCCATGCCCGATACACGGCGCGCCAGTCGTATTCTGCCTCCACCGTGGCCCGCCCCGCCGAGGCGATGCTCTGGGCGAGGCTGCCATCACGCAGGAGACGCGCCACTGCATCCGCCAGGCCTTGGGCCGTATCGGCCACCAGGGCGTTGTATCCATCGCGTACCCGAATACCCTCCGCGCCGATGGTCGTCGTGACCAACGGCAACCCCCACAGCCAGGCGTCCAGTATCTTGACGCGCATCCCGCCGCCTGCGTGCAGCGGCACGATAAAGGCGGCCGTCTCGGCCAGGTAGGGGCGCGGGTCGTCCACGTAGCCGGTGACCTCGATCTGCGGCCCGCTCAGGTCGAGCAACGCCTGCGGCGGGTTCTTGCCGATGACCGTCAGCACGGCCTCTGGGGCCTGGGCCTGGACGTGGGGCCAGACCTCGCGCGCGAACCACGCCATGCCCTCGGCGTTGGGCGGCCAGTGCAGGCCGCCGAGGAAGGTGACACGATGGGCGTCGGCGCGGCGAGGCAGGGGAAGCTGAGCCTCGGGATCCACGCAGATGGGAATGATGGTCGAGGGCGAGCTCACCGCCGGTAGGGCCGCGCGATCCTCCCGGGTTACCCAGGCAACGTGGTCGAAGCGGTCGCAGACCTCCCCTTCGTAGCGTAGCAGCTTGCGCGCCTCCATCTCCAGCACGCGGCGCTTGAATGGGTTGCCTTCGTCGTTGGCGAGGCGGCGCGGGATCTGGAAAACCGCGTTGTGCTGGTCCAGCACGAGGTAGGGGCGGCGCTGGGACGGGGCCGCGTCGCGGGCCAGCAGGGCGTAGGGAGCCATCCAGAGCTGATCCGCGTGGACGGCGTCGAACTCGCCGCTGCCCATCAATTGTCGCACCCGCTCCGCCATCTCTGGCACAGTGTCCCGGGCGATGAGGAACGGCGTGTTGGCTCCCAGGCTCTGCGCTAGATACTGGATATCCTTGAGCCGCGACCGGCGCATCGGCACCGTATACACGGTGTCGCAGAAGGTGCGCAGGTGGTCCAGCGCGCTGGGCCGGTCCGTCTCGCGCACAAAGGACAGCAGGGTCACGTGATGGCCCTGGGCCAGGTAGCGCAGCACGTAGTAGGCCCGCGTCTTGGGGCCGGCGTCCAGGGGATAGGGCAGAATCTGGCTGAGGAAGAGGACGTTCATGATCAGGCTATCTTGCGCGCGGCGGCGGCATGGCAGTACACATCCAGCGTCATGCGCGCGGCTCGTTCCCACGAGAAGCCCTTTACGCGGCGCAACCCTCGGTCGCGTAGCTCCACCTGAACAGCGGGATTCTCCAGCACACACGCCAGCTGTGCGGCAATGGCCTCTGGCTGGTCTGGCGGAGCCAGGAGCGCCGCGTCCCCGGTCACTTCAGGCAACGCTGTGGTGTTGGAGGCGACCACGGGCGCGCCGCAGGCCATGGCCTCGAGGGCCGGCAGGCCAAACCCCTCCGCGAAGGACGGGAAGGCGAAGACGTCAGCGGCGTTATACAACTGCACGAGCGAGGCCGTAGAAGGCTTTCGCACCACCAGGATGCGGCCGCCCAACCCGTAAGTCGTAATGGCCTGCTCCAGGCGCTCGTCCAACCGGTCGTGATTCAGGACCAGCACCAGTCGGTGTCGCTGGCGGAGTTCGGGCGTCAACAACCGATAGGCCTTCAGCAAACCATCGAGATTCTTGCGCGGATCGGCTGAGCCGAGCGCCAGAATGTACGGATCGTGGATGGCAAAGTCAGTGGCGACCGCGGCTTTGGCCTCGGCGCGCTCCACCCGCCTGAACAGGGGCGAGTAGCCCGGCGGGACGACGAACAGTCGGCGCTCATCCAACCCGTAGTAGTCCACGATCTGACGCCGCGAGTAATGGGAGACGGTGATGATGGCGGCGAAGCGGCGGGGCGGCACGGACATCGTCATCGTCGAGTACGAAGCGATGAAGAACTGACGCCACTCGCGCGTGGCGAGTGTGGCGGGTGGCCTGGGCCGCTGCAGGACAGGAATCAGGTCGTGAATGGTGAGGACGGCGGAGGGAGGAGGCCACACCGGGCCACTATTGCACGGAAAGTGCATCACATCCAGGCCTTCCTGGCGGCTCCGACGCGGCAGCGTGACCTGCTCGCGCCAGCCCACGGCGGACATGCCACGACCACCCTGCACGATCACCGTCTTGAAGTGGGCGGGTAGTGGGAAAGCTGGCTGGTAGGGCCGGTCGACGAACAGCCGGACGCCGTGCGGGCCATCGAGCGCGGCCAGCCCCTGAATCAGCCCTTCCGTATAAGTCTTGAAGCCTCCATACTGCGGATGAGAGGCGGCGCGCGCGTCAATGCCGATGAGCATAGGTTCCTGTCAACCGGCTACCGCCGGGCGATAGATGAGGCGAGACCTTACTGTAGTGGTTCAGTCTATTCGGGGGCTGGCTGCGCTCGAAGCTGACGCAGGCGGCGGTCACGCTCCTTGCGAAGCTCCAGAGCCTGGCGCGTCTGGGGGCGATTCGGAAGGGCCGCGAGGGCCGTCCATAAGGAGAGACGGACGCCGGCCGTGACTCGGACGAGGGCGCTGAAGCGGCGGGCGGCATCCAGGCCATAGGCCTTGCCAAAGAAACGCACCTTGCTGGCGTAGAGTCGATAGTAACTTGGCGCTGAGACCTGGCGTGTACTGGCTCCACCATGGTGAATCACGGCCGAGTCGGGATCGTACCAGACCTCCCAACCGGCTTGCCAGAAGCGCCAGCACCAGTCAGTTTCCTCGCTGTAGAGGAAGTAGCCTTCATCCATCAAGCCGACGCCCTCGAGCGCACTGGCCCGGACGAGCATGGCGGCCCCTCCGACCCAATCAACCGGGCGCGCCGTCTCGTTCGGGCGTGGGCGCGGGCTGGGCGCGTGCGGGCCGATGAGGAGGCGCGAAGCTCCCGTCATAAGCGATAACTCCGTGGCGAGGCTGGGAAAGTCGGCATACGACGCCTGGAAGCTGCCATCGGGGTTGAGCAGCTTGGCGCCTAGCGCGCCCACTTTCGGATGCCCATCCATGAAGCGCACCATCCTGTCCAGCGTACCGGGCAGCACGGCCGCGTCGCTATTAAGCAGGAGCACGTAGCGCCCACCACTCACTGTGATCGCCTGATTGTTGGCGGCGGGGAAGCCGCGATTGACTGCGTTGGCAATGATACGCACGCTCGGGAATCGTTGTTCGACCATGCTGGCGCTGCCATCCTGAGAGGCGTTGTCAACCACGATCACCTCGCACGCGCACAGCGGTGGGTAGGCGTCGATGGAGGCCAGGCACTCGGCCAGCAGCTCGCGTGTGTTCCAATTGACGATGACGATAGAGAGCCTCACACCTCACCCCGTCGTTGCATCTGCTCGATGGCTATCAAAGCGCCGAGGAACAGCCACGCCAGCACGCTGCTGCGTAAGCCCCCCATGCCGATGTTGTACACGAAGGGCAGAAGCCAGTCGCCGAGCCAGGCCGCCAGCAGGGTCGCCCCGAGGCCAGCGAGGGCTCCGTTGACAAAGGCTCGTGCGAAGGGATCGGCGACGGTCCTATGGAGTCGCCAGCCTAGCCAGCCAATCTCGGCGCTGAACCAGGCGAAGCAGGCCATTCCCAGCAGCCCGAACTGGAGAAGGATGTCGATATAATTGTTGTGCGAGTTGAACTTGACCGCGTAGCCCAAGATAGGAAACAGGGGCGAGTACCACCAGTAATTTGCCGGGCCGAGGCCCAGGATTGGGCTGAGGGGGAAAGCCTGGGTGAGCAGGGCCTCTCGCGCGGCATCCCTGCTCAGGATGCTATAGCTCTCTTCCGAGACGACGGAGAGGGAGCTATGGGGGTCGACCCAGAGGAAGTAGACCGCCACGAGCGCGGACACAGTGAGGCCGACCCGCCAGTCCTTCAGCCACAAGACAATCAACACAGCAATCAAGGGCGGTAGCCAGCCGGAGACCCAGTCTCGCCCCAGTATCCAGCCGACTCCAAGGGTGGCGGCGGAAAGAGCAAGTAGCGCCCCGCGCCAGGGACGCCGCAGGCTGTCATTGAACACGGCCTGACTGAAGGCCAGGGCCACCAGCCAGATCCAGAGCAGGCTACCCGTCGCGCCGTTGGGATTGCCCGGCCAGATCGGGGGCGGTGAGACGGATAGGGCCCGGCTGGCGATATACAGAGCGCCCGCTGCCAGGAACAGCCAGACGAGCCATCGCAGCTGGCTCAGCCTCGTCAGATAGTGCGCCGCGAGCAGGAAAGCCGCTACAGACAGGACATAAATCGCCACACTTCCCATCTGGCTGGGGAGGGGCGCAGTGAGGGCGAACATGTGCCAGGGCTGCAACCCCGCGACCAGGGATACGAGCGCCGCGCCGATCAGGGCGAAGAGCGGCCAGATGGGGCGCGCGCCGATAAAGGTTCTGCGGCGTACGCTGAAGATATCGAGGAAGAGTAGCCCCGATAGGGCAGCTATCAGCAGGACGGTGAGGCTGAGTTCAGTCTGGGTTCCGGTGCCCATCCCCCACGGGATACTCAGCCCAGCGACTACCACCGCCAGCAAGCCAAGCCACGGCCGTCGCACGACGAGCGCGCCCGCCACCATGACAAACGGGGCGATGACCAGCATCCACGAAGGCCGCCGCCCGGCGTAGACGGCCATCGCCAGCAAGGCGGCGACAATGACCCAGCGCTGCCAGGTCTCCCACTGTAGAGTGGATCGAAGGCTCAAGAAACGGTCAAGCACGGGCGACGGTCTCCGCAAGGGTGAGAAAGCCAGGTAGGACAGCGTCCCAGTTGTACTTTCGTTCGATGAGTTGATACGCTTCGCCTGCCAGCCGGTCGCGCAAGCCCGGCTCCCTGAGCAGGCGCACGACCGCCTGGGCGAAGTCCTCAGCCGTGTCGGCGATGAGCAGGTGTCGCTCGTGCTCGGCCTCCAGCCCTTCCACGCCTTTGGATGTGGCGATCACCGGCGTGCGCAGCGCCATCGCCTCCAGAATCTTGAGTCGCGTGCCGCCGCCTTCGCGCAAGGGGGCGAGCGCGATCGCCGAGCGCGCCACCAGCGGCCCGAGGTTGTCTACCATGCCTGTCAGCGTCACGTTATCGGCCGGCGGTAGCGGCCGATTGGCATGCTCGCCGGTGATCGTCAGGTGAACCGCCGGCTCCTGGGCCTTGACGAGGGGTAGCACGTCGCCCACGAACCACCGCATGGCTTCATAGTTAGGCTGATAGGTGAAGGACCCGGTGTAGATGAGGCTGGCGGGCTGGGTGGGAAGCGGGTCGAGCTGATAGCGCGCCAACTCTACACAATTGGGAATGATTTCTACGGCTGAATAGTTGGGCGCGAACTGGGTCAACAGGTCGCGCTCGGGCTGTGAGACGACTGTGCAGGCCCCGAAGGCCGGCAGCAGCCGTTGAAGGTATTGCCTCAGCTTCACAATGGTCAGGGTTCCACGCAGGCGGCCCAATGCCGAGGTCGCCTGCTGGCGTCGCGTCGCGAAGACGCCGACTTCCAACTCCTCGAAGATGGCGGGCACGCCACGGAAGGCCGCCGCGTACGCCGCGGTGCGCTGCTGCGAGGCGATGACCAGGTGATAGCGGTGCTGCGACAACGCCTGGCGAATCGTCTGCGCCATCTCAGGGACGTACGTGTCTACGATCGACCGGGGCGTGGGGTTGGCCAGGCTTAGCAGGGCGTGGGCGCTGGTTGGGTTGTAAGCGCGATAGGGCACGACATGCACGTCGCGGCACACCTGCCGAAGCTCGCCGATGTGGTCCCGGTCGTGCTCGTCCCCGAAGCTGATGAGCGACACGTCGTGGTAGCGCGCGATGCCGTTGAGCAGCGCGCTCACCCGCAGCCGCGTCCCGTTGTTGGCCGGGTAAGGGAACCAGCCGGATAGGAAGAGGATATTCATGCCTGGGTTGCCGGGTAACAGATTGCAGCCACGTCCTGGCCCATCTTGCCATCGTGCCGGCGCAGGAAGTCGCGCATAGCCAGTATATTAGCGTCACGTCGCCGTCGATACACTTCCGAGTGGTAGCGCGGCTTGATGGTCCACGCGCCGACCGTGCGCAGGGTGCGCGCCAGGATGCTGGCGACGGCCAGGGGGCGAGAGGCGGGCGGCGCGTTGGTCCAGAAGAAGCGCAAGGCGTTGCGGGTCATGTAGTAGGTGTTGGCGGGCGACCCCAACCCGAAGGTTGCCGATACACGATGCCACATGACGGCCTGGGGCACGTGCCACACCTCGAAGCCCTGGCGGCGCGCCCTGACACACCATTCGACATCCTCGTAGTTGAGATAGTAGCCCGAGTCCAGGCCGCCCACGCTATCGATCAGGCGGCGGGTGGCCAATACGGCGCAGCCAGCGATGAAATCCACCATCTCAGGCGCGGCGGGCAGTGGGTACGCGGCCGCCGCGCGAAACATCCCCCGATTCTCCGTCACGCCACGCTGCCAATCGATCCCGCTCCCGGCGGCGAAGAGCGTATCCGCCGGCTCGGCGCAGAACATGGTCGGGCCGGCGATGCCCAGGCAGGGGCGGGACGCCGCAAAGGCTACCAGGCGAGACAGCATGTCGGGCGCGACCAGGGTATCGTTGTTCAGGATGAGCACATAGTCCGCGCCGTGCGCCAGGGCGTGCGCCATGCCGCGATTGTTCCCCTCGGCGTAGCCCAGGTTCTCGTCCAACGCCAGGACCTCGACGCCGGGATAAGTCGCGCTGATGCGCGCCACCGAGTCATCTGCCGAACCGTTGTCGACAACCAGGGCGCTATAGTTCGGATAGTCCATCGCCTGGAGCGAGGCCAGACAGTCGAGGGTCAACTGCGGCTGGTTCCAGTTCAGGATGACTACCGCCACACGAGGCGTGGTCTGTTCGACGGGCAGGGCAAGCGGTGTCATGGCCAGGTAATCACCGAGGGGTAGGCTGTCTCAGAGGTCAGCGGCGCGACAGGGCCAGCCAGGGTGGCGGGCGTCAGACGACGATAACGGTCCAGAATCTCGTCGATTTCGGCCGCCAGCGGCCTGGGCGGCTCCACGCCCGCCTGGAGCCGCGACAACAGTTGCGGGTCATCGAGCAATCGTCGCATCTGGCGCGCCAGATCGTCGGCGTCGCCGGGGTGGAACAGCAAGCCATCGACATCCTCGCGAACCATCTCTGGTAGCGCGCCGTGGCGACTGATAATCACGGGCACACCCGCCGCAAACGCCTCGCGGATGACCAGCGGCGAGTTCTCGTACCACACCGACGGCACCACGAGCACGTCCATGCCGCGTAGCACGTTGACAGTCTCGCCGCGCTCGAATCGGCCACGAAACTCGATGCCGGGGTTGCCCGCCGCCAGCGCGCGCAGTCGCGCTGCATAGGCGTCGTCGCGGAGCGGGCCATGAATCTGAAGTGTCGCCCGGCCCTGGCCCAGCTTCTGGAAGGCCTCGATGAGGACGTGAACGCCCTTGATGGGCGAGAGGGTGCCGACATAGCCAATGCGGAGCGGCGCTGGCGCAGCAATCCGGTGTAGCGCGCCGAAGGTGACATGGGAGCCATGCCTGACGACTTCGATGCGACCTTCGGGTACGCCGGCCATCTCGTGGCGGTGCTTGAGGTACTCCGACGTCGCCACAACGGCATCGCACTCGGCGAGTCTTGCCAGGAGATAGGAACGTCGCTGGTTGAAGTGACCGACGATACCGCGCATCCCGGGTAGACGGGTCGCGGCGTCCACCTGTCCGATGGCATCGATGAGGTTCAACGTCATGGCCTCAGACGCGACCTTGCGCGGCCACCGATAGGCCTTCGCATCGCCCAACATGCAGCGTTGGCAGTCAGCGGCGGTGACGGGTTCCGCGCAGACCGTGTCGTCCCAGCGCAGCAGTGTGTGACGTGGGCAGATGAACCAGTAATCGTGAAGCTGCAGCAGGATGGGCACATCCAGCGCACGGGCCGCCTCGATGACCGATGCGGACAGGGTGTAGCAGGAGGTGATGTGCACGACATCGGGCCGCCACTCCTCCATCAGCTGCCGACATTGGGCCGCCGCGACAGGGTTGTCGTAGAGGTAATCCAGCGGCCGGGGCGCCAGCATCCAGTTGAAGGCCAGACGCTCCACAGCTACGCCCTCATACACGTCGGACAGCGCGCCGTTCCAGTGGCGCGCGCCTCGGCCCCACTGCGTAGCGCACACGACGCGCACCTCGTGGCCCACGGCCTGTAGCGCCCTGGCAAGCGTGTGGGTATAGACCTCAACGCCTGCCGTACCCTCCGGCAGATAGAAATGGGTGACGAAGAGAACTCTCATGGGTCGAATCGTTGGGGTTGTCGTTCTCGGTGGCTACCATTGGTCGCGCGTGGCTGGGTGTCGTGGGCAGGCGCGGCATTTTCCAGGGCCAGTGCGCGCTCCAGCACGGTAGGGGGGCTGGCCGGGTTGACCTGCCGCCGC
>JAHCIE010000088.1 GCA_026129385.1 Anaerolineae bacterium | reverse complement strand
CAAGCGCCCCACACGGTGTCGGCGCCTGCCTGGAGCAAGGCGCGCGCACATTCCTGCATCGTGGAGCCGGAGGTATACACATCGTCGACGAGTAGAACAGTCGTGCCCGGTGGCACGGGTTGGGCCAGGAAGGCCCCGGCCACATTGGTGCGCCGCTCGACGGCGGTAGTCTGCCGCACCTGATGGGCCGTCGCCCGGATGCGAAACATGGTCCGAGTGTCCAGCGGGACGTGAAGGTGGGCGGCCACCTGACGGGCCAGTAGCTCTGCATGGTCGTAGCCCCGTTCACTCAGGCGAAGCGGGTGGCTGGGGACGGCGATGACGCATGTGGGTCGCGGCGCGTCGGCCAGGATGGGGACCAGCAACGCGCCCAGCGGAGAAGCCAGGGTGTGCCAGCCATCGTACTTGAAATGGTGAATGACCTGACGCAGGGGGTCCGCGTGGCGGCCCACCGCGTGCAGGCCTGTCAGTGGGGGGCGGTCGGCGCGGCACTCGGTACAGGGCAGCCCGTCATCCGTGGGGGCCAGGCAGATTGGACAGGCTGGCCGCGCCAGGGGCACAATCTGGCGCAGGCAGTCGTCACAAAAGAGGGAGCCACCGCACCCGCAGCCCGCGCAGCGACTGGGGAGCAGCGTATCGAGGAGCGCAGCGGGTGCGCGGTGAAGCCAGTCGGCCACGAAGGACATGCGAGCCTCGCGACACCGGCCGAGGGAAGCAAACGTCGTCAGCCCCACTATAGCATGTCCGGCCAGGGCAAGCAAGTTCGGGCGTGACGCTCTTCCGCGCGCGACCGTTATACATACAGCACTTCTGCGCTCTGCGCCTCCGGAGGTTGTCATGCGCCGTGTTACCCTTGGCCTGATCCTGGCTGTCGCACTACTGGCCCTTGCCACCTTCGTCCGTCCAGGGGCGGGCCGCGCCCAATCAGACACTCCGCCCATGCTGTGGCGCTGTTTCTATATCACGTGCCAGACGCTGCACGGCGTAGCGCTGACCTCGGCCGGCGAAGGTTGGGCGGTCGGGGCAGCGGGGACGATTCTGAGGCTGAACGGTTCTGGCTGGACCATCGCGCCCAGCCCGACGAAGCTGGACCTGTTTGGCGTATGGTTCGCCTCGCCCGGTAGCGGATGGGCCGTCGGGGGATACGGCGGCGACCGCGTAGCCCTGTACTGGGATGGCGCGACGTGGACACCGGCCCCCTTCGCGCCAACCGGCGAGATGCCGCCCGGCAGCCCGAATGCGCCACGCGCGATTTCCGGTTGGGGCGATAACCTGTGGATGGTCGGTGAACGCGGGGTCGCCTTTCAATGGCTGGACGACCGCTGGGTGTGGCGGGGGCGGGTCGTCAACAAGGACCTGAGGGCGATCCAAATGGTTGGGCCGCGCGAGGCATGGGCAGTCGGAGGTCAGCGCGAGGAGCTATCCACCACATCCGAGGCGGCGCATCTCGTCAACGATGTCTGGCTACCTGTCGTGATGCCCACCGTGTTTGGGCAGCAGGTCAACTACACGGCGCTCCACTTCGTAAGCGCGGACGAAGGGTGGGCGGTGGGCGAATACTATGATGTGGCGAATGGCGACTTTCGCGGCGTAATCGTCCACTATACGGCAGCCACCGGCTGGCGTCTGGAGTCGGTGAGCGCGGCTCCGATGACCGGCGTCACGATGCTGAGTCGGCGCGATGGGTGGGCGGTGGGCTGGCGCTATGGTCTGTATGGTCCATCCGCCATCTATCTGCGCTACGTAGACGGGGTGTGGTTCCCGGCCCCCGGTACGGCCAGTGTCGAGCCGCTGGCGATCGATGCCGTAGGCAACGGCGGGTGGGCCGTTGGGTACGCGGGGGCCATGCTCCGCCTGGATGGCAGCGCATGGCACGCCGTTGGCCTGGAGGCGAACAACAACCTGCGCGGCGTCGCCTTTGACGGTGCGACGGGCTGGGCGATGGGCGCAGGCGGCGTGATTCTGAAGCACGAAGGTACTGCCTGGGCCAGCTCGCCACGCCCATCGAGCCTGACCCTCAATGCGGTGGCGCTGAGGGGCGGCGGCGGCTGGGCCGTAGGCAGCGCGGGGACGATTCTGCGGCTAAGTCAGGGAACATGGCAGGCGGCGGCCGCGCCCCTCCCCGTGACGCTCAATGGCGTGGCGCTTACCGCCGCTGACACAGGGTGGGCAGTTGGCAACGCCGGCACGCTGTTACGCCTGAACGACAGCGCCTGGTCGGTGATCACGCCAACGGTCAGCGTCAATCTATATGCGGTTGCGTTGAGTGACGACTCCGGCTGGGCCGTAGGGGAGCGGCAGGCCGACGGCAGCGCGGCCATCCTGCAGCTGCAAAGTGGCGAGTGGCGACGCGCACCCAGCCCAACCGGGCAGCCGCTCTACAGCGTCAGTCTGGTCGGGGCCACTGGCTGGGCAGTGGGGGCGAATGGCATCATCCTGCACCTGATCGACGGCCAGTGGCGGGTATCGGGCGGTCCGGCGAACGATTCGCAGTTTACGGAAACCCTGTTCGGCGTCTACGCCGAGTCGCCCGACCGAGCATGGGCCGTGGGGGCCAACGGCGCGCTGCTCGAATATCGGAATGGGGCATGGTTGCACCTGCCAGCGGTTTCCCGGGATACCCTGTACGCCGTGGCGGGAGGGCCTGGCGCAGAGGCAACCGCAGTAGGCGCGTACGGGGCGATAGCGCGTGGGATCCCACTCGTGCCGCGCCAGTATTTGCCGCTGCTCGTGCGTGGTGACGCGCCAGGCTATTGACACATGGCACTAGCTGTGGTACGCTGGACGTAGTGAAACCCTAGATATAGTGATAGGAGAGCGCGTGCCACGTCCCGAACAGTTATCCCTGTTTCCCACGCCGGGCCGCCCCCCTGACTTGCCCGCGCCCATTGTCACCCTGCCGGACCTGGGTCAGAATCCGTCCCTCGCGGCGGGGGCGGGGGCGTTTCAAGAGCATATGCTGCGCCAGGGGTTCAGCCCCAATACCGTCAAGGCCTTTCGCAGCGACCTGCATTTGCTGGCACAGTACCTCGGCGGGGGTACACCTGTGCGGCGCATCGGCACGCAGCGCCTCGACGACTTCCTGCACTGGCTTCAGTACGAGCGTGCCATGCCCTGCAATGCCAAGTCCTATGCGCGACGCATGACGACGCTGAAGGTGTTCTTCAAATGGCTGTCGGATGTGGGGGTGATGCGGGAGGACCCGGCAGCCGCGCTCATTCACCAACCTGTGCCCAGTCGCCTGCCCGACATCCTCTACGATGATCAGGTAGATGCCCTGCTGACAGCCGCCAGGGCGCTACGCGACCAGCCAGACAAGCCCGACGTGCGCCCCTACCTGCTCCTGTCGCTCCTATTGGCGACCGCGATCAAGAAGAGCGAGTGCATGGCAATCGCCCTCGACCATCTGGACCTCAGGGCGACCGACGGGCCAACGCTCTATATCCGCTACGCCAATCCGCGCCAGAGCCACAAAGAGCGCAAGCTGCGGCTCCCGCCCGATATCGCCGCGTCTCTCGCGGCCTATCGCACCCAGTATGCGCCCCGGGCGCGCCTGTTCGAGTGCACGGCGCGCAACCTGGAATATGTACTGACCGATTTGGCGCAACGGGCGAACCTGCCCGACGTGTCCTTCGAGATGCTACGCATGACGGCGGCGGTGCGCGACTATCGGACGGGGATGGCCCCGGATGTATTAAGGCAGAAGCTGGGCCTGTCCCATATCACCTGGGCGGACACCGGCGAGAAGTTACGGCGATTGGCCGAACCGGCGCTGTAGCACGAGTGACACAGACGTGACAGGCGTCGGCAGCCTGTGACGTCTTCTGCACCCCTTACCACACGTCCATGCGGGCAAAGGTCTCGCCATACGGGACGCTGATACGCGCGCCTGCCTCACCGCTCCACTTGCGCAGCCATTCCAGGGGTTGCTCGGGGTCGGGGAACTGGGAGCGGTGGCGCAGGGTGGCCTGGACCTTGCGGTCCCAATAGGGCGTCACATCGACCACGAAGTCCTCGCGAGTCGTGCCGCCAAAGAGGAACACATGCTTAATCTGCGCGACGGCCACACCGTCGCGTAGCTGTTCGGGGTGATATAGGGGCATCTTCGACGGCATGTAGGCATCGAGCGCCGCGCGACCGGCGGCGGCGTGGTCAGGGTGGGCCTGACCGGGCCACCAGGGGTCGAAGGTAAAAACGCTGTCGGGCTGGTAGCGGCGGTAGAGGCGGGCGATATCGGCGCGTAGATGCAGATCGGCAACTACCTCGCCGTCGGGGCGATGCAGGAAAACCACGTCGCGTACGCCGAGGTCGGCGGCGGCGGCACGGGTCTCCTCCTCGCGCACGGCCGCCAGGGTGCCGCGGGTGACGCCGTGGGGAATCTCGCCGCTGGCGCCGATGTCGCCACTGGTCAGCACGACCTCAACAATTTCCACTCCCCGGTCGGTGAGCATGGCGGTCGTACCGCCCATGATAGTTTCCAGATCGTCGGGATGGGCGGCCACAACCAGCGCGCGCCTGACGTCATCCAACATTTAGCCTCCGTGATAGTGTCCTCTGTCTCCTATCCCTCTCCCTTACTCCGCCAGCGTCGCGCCCACAAAACCGGGCGCGCCAGTAACGAACGCCTTGCCTGGAATGGGCCGCCGTCCAGCCGGCTGCACCTCATCCAGCCGGAGCACCCCCTCCCCAGTCGTGACCGCTACCCCACCCGGCACGGCGACCACGGCCCCCGGCACGCCCGTGCCGGGCAACGCCATCGCCTTGAGCACCTTGAGCGGCTCGCCCTTCCAGAGGGTGAAGGCAGTCGGCCAGGGCTGGTAGGCGCGCACGGCACGCTCGATGGCGACCGCCGGGCGCGACCAGTCAATGTGACCGTCCTCCTTCCTGACCAGGCGCGTGTAGGTCACACCTTCCTCGGGCTGTGGGGTGGGCGTGAGCTTGCCCGCCGCCCAACGCGGCAGCGTCTCGCGCAGCGTCGCCGCGCCTAGCCGCGCCAGACGCTCACTCAGGCTGGCCGTGGTATCGTCGGCGCGAATTGGCTCCTGGGCCCGTGTCAGCATCGGCCCGGTGTCCATTCCCTCATCCATCAGCATGATGGTCACGCCCGTCACCGCATCACCCTCGAGCAAGGCGAAGGTGATGGGCGCAGCCCCGCGCCAGCGCGGCAGCAGCGAGGCATGCACGTTGAGGCTGCCCATCGGCGGAATGGCCAGCACCGACGGCGGGAGAATGAGGCCATAGGCCACGACGACCAGCAGGTCGGGGCGCAGGTCACGCAACAAGTCGACATTCTCCGCACGCTTGCGGAAGCCGAGCGGCTGATAGACGGGGATGCCCTCGCGCAACGCCACTCGCTTGACAGGCGACGACTGCACCCGGCCACCCCGACCGGCCGGCCGGTCGGGCTGCGTGTAGACGCCTACCACCGCCGCATCGGGCAGGCTCAACAATACTTCGAGACTGGGCACGGCGAAGTCGGGCGTGCCCATGAAAACAACACGGCACATGGTTCCTCCTGCACTATTGTAGCACATCTGCGGCATTAGACCGGCGGCCCCGAATCGCCTATAATGCCCCACGCACAGGAGCGCCCCGTTGAAACACAAGGATTGGCTGATCGCCACGCCCGCGCCCCACGAGTACCTGGACGCCTTCCCCGACCTGCCGCGTCTGGTCGCCCAGGCGCTCTATAATCGCGGCTACACGGACCCGCCCACCGCCCGCGCTATTCTGGACGGCGGCACCACCGACACCCACCCCGATGCCATGCGCCGCATGCAAGACGCGGCGGCTGCGGGAGTGCCATCCGCCGGGCGAGCCAGTCGCGGTCTACGGCGACTACGACGTAGATGGCGTGACTGCTTTGGCCCTGCTCGTCCATACTCTGCACGTCCTCGGCGCAGAGGTGCGCCCGTACATCCCCGACCGCTTTGAGGAAGGTTACGGCGTCAATCAGGTGGCGCTCGAAAAGTTAGCGCGAGAGGGCTTCAAGGTCGTGGTGACCGTCGACTGCGGTATTCGTTCTGGCTACCGAAGTCATCCAGGGCCGCCGCCTCGGCCTCGACATCATCATCACCGACCACCACGAGCCAGCCGAGCCGCTGCCCACTGCCGCCACCGCCATCATCTGCCCGCGTCAACCGCGTTGCACGTATCCCACCAAGAACCTGGCTGGCGTCGGCCTGGCCTACAAGCTGGCGCAGGCGTTGTTCATGGTGGATGAGGGTACGCCCCTCGGCCGACGCCGGGGTGAGTTGACCAGTGACGATCTCCTCGACCTCGTCGCGCCAGGAACCGTGGCCGACATGGCCCCACTGACCGAGGAGAACCGCCTGCTGGTGCGGCGCGGTCTCCCCGTCATCAATCAGACCCGCGCGCCGGCCTGCGCGCGCTGCTCTGCGCGGCGCGCCTGAAATCCGGGACACATTGGCGTCGACGCCTTGAGCTACACCATCAGCCCGCGCCTGAATGCCGCCGGTCGCCTCGAGCATGCCATGACCAGCTACCACCTGCTCATGACCCCGCGCCCCGACCGCGCCGAGGCTCTCGCCGCCAAGCTGGAGGAGCAGAACCGTCAGCGGCAGGTCCTCACGGAGAAGACCCTGAGTATCGCCCATCCCCTGGCCCTGCTCCAATTACAGGATAGCCGCCTCATTTTCGTCGCCTCGACCGACTATCCATCGGGCGTGGTCGGTCTGGTCGCCAATCGCCTGATGGAGGAATTTATCGCCCCGCCGTCGTCCTCGAACTCGGCGAGGAGACCAGTCGCGGCTCGATGCGGAGCATTCCCCAGGTGAACGCGGTGGCGATACTCGATGAGTGCCGCGACCTGTTCGTCCGCTACGGGGGGCACAAGGCAGCGGCGGGCTTCACCATCCGTAGCGAGCATCTGGCCGAGCTTGAGACACGCCTGCGCGCCCTGGTGGACACCGCGCTCAGCGCCCCACCCGTCCCGACCCTCACCATCGACGCCGTCGTGCCCCTCGCCGACATCCAGACGGGCGTGCTGCCCGCCCTTGACCGCCTCGCGCCCTTCGGCCAGCATAACGGCCCTCCCATCGCCGCCAGCCTGAACCTGGCCGTGCGTGAGGCGCGGGTCGTGGGCGGCAACCATCTCAAGCTGACCCTCAGTGACGACCAGGGTGACACCCGCGAGGCCATCGCCTTCCGTCAGGCTGAGCGGCTCGGAGACCTGCCCCCCATCGTCGACATCGCCTACCAGGTCGAGGCTAATCGCTGGAATGGCTCCACACATCTCCAGCTAAACGTGCGTGACATGCGACCCGGCCAGGCGATTTCGCAATAGCAGCTATCCCCAGGACACCCCATGCTCAACCTTGCGACGACCCAAGCCTTCGTGTTCGACATGGACGGCGTGCTCTATCGCGGCCTGGAGGTTATCCCCGGTGCGCGCGAGTTCCTGGCCGATCTGACCGCCCACGCCATCCCCTATCGCCTGCTGACCAACAACGCCTCCCTGACCCAGGCGCAGTTCGCGGCGAAGCTCGCAACGATGGGAATCGGGATGTTCCCGCCGCCAACATCATGACCAGTTCGGTCGCAACCGCCGAGTATCTCAGCCAGGCTGCCCCGCCAGGCGCCTGTGATCCTGCCCATTGGTCTTGGACGGGTGCGTGCCGCCTTGCAGGATAGGGGCTTCGTCCTGGTCAATGACCGCCCGGCTGACTACGTTGTCGTTGGTATCGACTGGACGGCCACCTACGATACGCTCAAGCGGGCCAGCCTCGCCATTCGGGATGGGGCGCGCTTTATCGGCACCAACGGCGACAAGACCTTCCCCTCCCCCCGAGGGTATCATCCCTGGCAACGGCTCCTTGCTGGCCTTCCTCGAAGCCGCAACCGATGTCAAACCCACCATCATCGGCAAGCCCGAAATCGGCATCTTCACCCAGACCGTCCACAGCATGGGCACGCACCCGACCGCAACGGCAATGGTCGGCGACCGCCTGGACACCGACATCGAAGGCGCGGCGCGGGCCGGTTTGCGCTCTATCTTCCTGCTGAGCGGCGTGCATAACCGCGACGACCTGGCGAAGTCTGGACTGACGGCCGACCTCGTGTTTGACGACATCGCCGCCCTGCGCGCGGCGTGGCGGGCCGCATGGGGGCTAGATTAGCCATTATGTCGGCTAAATGTGGGGCGGGGCCGGTCGCGCCGGGTACGATTCCTGGCTATACTTGCATCTATAAAGTAAATGGTAGCAATGGATGCCCTTATGGGCGGTTGAGGCATGGAGGTGTTAGATGCGCTTTGGTATTGACCCACTTATCTGATCATGATCTCTGCCTGCCTCGCCTTTCACCATGTGGGCGCAGTGGAAGGTCAAGTCTTCGTACACGAAGTGGAGCAACGTGCCCAATCTGCGCGGCATCAGCGGCGCGCAGGCCGCTCGCTACCTCCTCGACTCCAATGGCTTGAACAACATCCAGGTCGAGCAGTCGCAGGGAATGTTGTCTGATCACTACGACCCGGGGCGCAAAGGTGCTACGCCTGTCGCCCCAGGTGTATGGCGTACCCAGTGTCGCCTCGGTGGGCATCGCCGCCCACGAGATGGGCCATGCCCTCCAGGACAAGGAGAACTATGGCGCGCTGCGCCTGCGCCGGCTCTGGTCCCCGTCGCCAATATCGGCAGTTCCTTCGGCATCTGGATCATCATCGCCGGTTTGCTGTTGCAAATGACGCCCTCGCCTGGCTAGGTGTGATCTTCTTCGGCGCAGGCTTCGTCTTCTCCCCCTGGATCACTCTTCCGCTGCCCGTCGAGTTTGACGCCAGCCGCCGCGCCATGCGCATGATGGACCAGTCGGGCCTGCTGGCGTGGTCAGGAACTGGCTGGCGCCAAGGAGGTTCTCACCTCCGCCGCCTGGACCTATATCGCCGCCGCGGCCGCCTCCCTATTGACCCTGCTCTACTGGATCACGCGCGTGGGTGGCTCTAGCCGCCGCAGCTGATTGTGAGGAGCATAAGATAAGGCGTCGTGGCGCACTAGGCGCCACGACGCTCTTTGTTGGACGTGCCCATGACAAACGACAAGCCCCGCTTACTGGACCTTAACCCCGCCGAATTGGAGGCCCTCATGGCCGCCCTCGGCGAGCCGCGCTTCCGCGCCCGCCAGGTGTGGGATTGGCTATACCGCCAGCTTGCCACCGATTTCGACGCTATGACCAGCTTGCCCAAATCCCTACGCGCCCAGCTGGCCGAGAGTGCGGTTATCGACATGGTCGAGCCAGTCGCCGAGACGTGGTCGGCCGACCGGATGGCCCAGAAGTTCCTGTTTCGGCTGCGGGACGGCCAGTTGGTCGAGAGCGTCTTGATGCACTACGAGGACGAGGCAGCCGCTGTGGCCGACGCGGACGAGGGCGTGACGCGCGGGGCGGGTCGCCATACCGTGTGCATCTCCTCTCAGGTCGGCTGCGCGATGGGCTGCGTCTTCTGCGCCACGGGCCAGATGGGCCTGCTACGTAACCTGACCCCCGGCGAAATCGTCGCCCAGGTACTGTACGCCGAGCGTATCCTACGCCGCGACGGCGCGCGGGTCACAAACGTAGTATACATGGGCATGGGTGAGCCGCTCGCCAACTTCAATGCCGTCTGGCGCTCGGTCGAGACGCTCCATGACCCCCACGGCTTCAACCTGGGGGCGCGACGCATCACCCTCTCCACGGTCGGCCTCGTCCCAGGGATGCGCCGACTGGCCGAGCAAGACCTGCCTATCAATCTCGCCCTGTCCATCCACGGCGCGACCGACGAGGTCCGCGACACCATCGTACCCATCAACACCCGCTACGCTCTGGCCGACATTATCGCCGCCGCCCGTGACTATATCGCCAAAACCGGCCGCCGCCTGACCGTCGAGTGGGTGCTGATTCAGGACGTCAACGACACGCCGCAACAGGCCGAGCGCCTGGCCGACCTGCTGCGCGGTATGCTCGTCCATGTCAACCTCATCCCGCTCAACCCCACCGCCGGCTACGACGGCAAGACGCCTACGCCGGCGCGCTCGCTCCAATTTCGAGATACGCTGGCAGCGCGCGGCATCCCCACCACGCTACGCATGCGGCGCGGCATCGACGTGCAGGCCGGCTGCGGCCAACTGCGCACCCAGATCGTCGGTGGCCGCCCCACCAGCATCAACCCGACGCTGATTGCGACCACCGACCACCGACCACCGACCACCGGCTAAGCCTCTTGGTGGTCGGTGGTCGTCCCATTATTTGCGAAGTCAGCCAAGTACGTGTATAGTAACGCGGACCCCCGCTTTCACAAGGAAAGCGGGGGTCAGACTGAAAGGCTTTTGTGTTTGCTTCAGGCCGTCTTGCGCAGCGTCTTCAAGCACTTCATGCACACATTGATGCGCTTCTCCGAGCCATTGACGGTGACCGTCGCCCGCCGCACATTCGGCTTCCAGTCGCGGTTCGTGCGGCGCTTCGAAAAGCTCACGTTATGGCCGTATTGACGGCTCTTGCCGCACATCTGACAGATCGCCATAGTCACACCTCCTCAACATCGGGATATTATAGGCTGC
>JAHCIE010000087.1 GCA_026129385.1 Anaerolineae bacterium | reverse complement strand
AAGCCCTCGTGGCGCGGCGAGCTGGAGATCACCGACGCCATCCAGTGGCTGGTGGACCACGGCTGCCGCGTCCACCCCTACATCCATCGCGGCTGGTGGATCGACACGGGGAAGACGGCCGACATGCTGGCCGCCAACGCCCTGGTGCTGGACGAGTTGGAGCCGAGTGTCCAGGGCTACGTGGACCGCGACTCGCATGTGTCGGGCAAGGTGACAATCGAGCGGGGGGCGGAGATCATCAACTCGGTCATCCGCGGCCCGGCCATCATCGGCGAGGACACGCGAGTCGTGAATTCCTACGTTGGACCATTTACGTCGGTGTACCACCACTGCCTGATCGAGAACTCGGAGTTGGAGCACTGCATCATCCTGGAGCACAGTCAGGTGCGGGACATGCCGGCGCGGCTGGAAGACTCCCTCATCGGCCGCAACGTGACCATCACCCGCTCGCCCATCAAGCCCAAGGCGTACAAGATGACGCTGGGGGACAATTCTCAGGTGGGGGTGCTGTAGTAGCGACCGAAGACGAAGGACCAAGGACCGAGGCGACCAAAGACGAAGGACCGAAGCGACCGAGGACGAAGGACCAAGGACCAACTAGAGAGTTCTTATTGGTCGTTGGTCCTTCGTCCTTGGTCCGCCTGAAGACAAGGCACACATCTGGGGAGCTTATCATGAAGAGGCTACTAGTTACCGGCGGCGCGGGGTTCATTGGCTCGAACTTTACCCGCTACATGTTGCAAACCTATGACGACCTGCAACTGGTCGTGTACGACAAGCTGACCTATGCGGGCCGCCTGGAGAACTTGCAGGACGTGGCGCGGGACTTTGCGGGCCGCTATGCCTTCGTTCAGGGGGACATCGCCGACCAGGCCCTGGTGGCGCAAACGACGCGCAGCCACGCTATCGACACTATCGTCAACTTCGCCGCCGAGACCCACGTCGACCGCTCCATCCTCGACCCCGACGCCTTCATCCGTACCAGCTGCCTGGGCACGTACGCGCTGCTGGAAGTGGCGCGGGCGCAGGGGCTGCGCTTCCACCACATTAGCACCGATGAGGTGTATGGCTTCGTGCGCGAGGGCGCGTCGGTCGAGGCGGACCCCCTCGCGCCACGCTCGCCCTACGCCGCCAGCAAGGCCAGCGCCGACCTGTTGACCCTCGCCTACCACGTCACCTACGGCCTGCCCGTCACCATTACCCGTGGCGCGAACAACATTGGGCCGTACCAGTACCCGGAGAAGGTCGTCCCGCTGTTTGTGACCAACGCCCTCGACAATGTGCCGCTGCCCGTCTACGGCGACGGCATGCAGATGCGCGACTACCAGTACGTCATCGACCACTGCGAGGGTGTGGACGCTGTGCTGCGCAAGGGCCAGCTTGGCGAAGTGTACAACATCGGGACGGGGCACGAACTGCCCAACCTGGAGATGGTGGAGATTATCCTGAGCCGCCTGGGCAAGCCGCGCTCGCTGATTCACTTCGTCGAGGACCGGGCGGGCCACGACCGCCGCTACTCGCTGAACGTGGACAAGATTCGCGCGCTGGGCTGGCAGCCGCGCCACACCTGCCAGGCGGCCATCGCCCTGACGGTGGACTGGTACGCGGCCAACGACTGGTGGTGGCGGCCCATCAAGGCCGGCGAATTCCGCGAGTACTACGCGCGCCAGTACGGCCAGCGGGCGGTGCTGGGGGTAGGGCAGTAGCCACAGACCGTGGACCGGGTGAGCCGGTCGCAAGTCAACAAGAAAGCCCCCGCCTGGCCTGGCAGGCGGGGGCTTTGTGTGTCGACGACGGGCGAGGATGAGGCTAGTAGACGTCGTCGACGGTGTTGTGTACGTTGAACTTGCCGGTGGGCGTCACCAGGTTCTTGATGCGCGCCTTCTCCTGCAGGGTCTTGTCGTCGTAGACGACGATTTCGCCGGTCTTGCCCGGCTGGTCGGCCGCGCCCCAGACGCTCACCCAAATCTCCGTGCCGTCCTTGTTGTACTCGAAGTGGGTGGCGCGGCCGTAGTCGGCCACTTCCCAGCACTTGTGGGTCTTGGTGGGGTCGGCCTTGGCGATCACACAGATGGTGCGCGCGAGCTTCTCATCGGCGTTGAGGGTGTGGTCGGTCCAGATCCACGGGCTGTTGGGGTGGGTCTTGACGAACAGGCTACCCGCGCCGGGCAACGGAATATTGCGCACTACCTTCCACGCTGACTCAGGATGCTTGTCGGGGTCCGTGCCGATAGCAATCAGGGAGGGCTCGCCGAGGTGGGACGTAGTCCAGACTGGGCCAAACTGGGGATCAATCCAGTTAGCGCCACGGCCGGGGTGCGGAATCTTGGGGGTGTCCACCAGGGCCGCGAGCTTATCCTCCTGGGCATCGATGACGGCCACCTTGTTGGCCTGGTTGGCCGCGACCAGGAAGTAACGCTTCGTGGCGTCCCAACCACCATCGTGGAGGAACTTCTCCGCCTCGATCATCTTGATGGTCGGGTTCTTGGGATCGGCGTAGTTGACGAGCCAGACCTGACCCGTCTCCTTGACGTTGACGATCCACTCTGGCTTGAAGTGGGAGGCGACGATGGAGGCGACACGCGGCTCCGGGTGGAACTCCTCGGTGTCGTAGGTGTAGCCGCGGGTGCTGACGACCTTGAAGGGTTCGAGGGTCAGACCGTCGAGGATGACGAAGTGGGGCGGCCAGTAGCAGCCGACCACGGCGTACTTGTCCTGGAAGTCACCCTCAGGGCCTTTGTACTTACTGACCTCGACGGAGCGGGCGTCGCTACAGACCTTGACCTCGGCCACGACCTCCGGCTTCTCCATCCACAGGTCGATGAGTGATAGCCGGCCGTCGCGGCCAATGACGTACAGGTAGCGGCCAGTGGCGGAACTGCGCGAGATGTGGACCGCGTAGCCCGTCTTGACCTTGTTGATGATCTCGTAGTTGTCGCCGTCGATGAGGGCCACCTGGCCCGCGTCGCGCAGGGTGACGCCGAAGATGTTATCCCAGTTCCGCTTCGTCTGCGGCGAAGTGGGTCGCTTCTCCACCGGGACGTTCACCTTCCACGTTTCCTTCATCTGGGCCAGCGACATCTCTGGCGGCTGCGGCGGCTCGTTCTGGATGAACTTGGCCATCAGCTCGGTGTCCGACTGGCTAAGCACGCCCTGCTTGCCCCAGTCGGGCATGCCGCGCGGCGTACCGTTGAAGATGATGGATGACAGGGCGGCCGTGCCCTTGGGCAGGGTCTTATCGGGCGTGAGAGCGGGGCCGGTAGCGCCCTTGCGGAGGACGCCGTGGCAGCCCGCGCAGCGCTCGAAGAAGATTTGCTTGGCCTTGTCACCCTCGGCCTGGGTCAGGGTGGGGGCTTTCGCGTCCGTCGCCGCGACCGTGGGCAGAGCTGCTGCCGCGGCTCCTGCCTGCGCGGGCAGACCCGCCAGGTAGGTTACCACCGAATCAAGCTCGACCTGGCTCATCGCCTGGGCCATCGTAGGGAGCATCAGATTGGGTTGGCAGGGGCCGCCGGGGCACTTGGCCACCAGAAAGGCGGCGGGGTCGACGATGGATTCGCGAATATAGTCGACGGCGGTCTTGGCCTTCCCCGTATAGGCTTTGTCGGCGAGGTGGGCGGCGGCTGTCTCAGACATCTTGGACAGGTCAGGGCCGATGGTTCCCGTGGCGTTGGCGACGCCAGGGATGGTGTGGCACGCGCCGCAGCCGCCCTTCTGGAAGCCAGCGGCGATGGCCTGCGGGCTACCGGGCGCGTAGGCGGCGGCGACAGCGGCGGGGCCGCTTTGTGAGGCGGCGGTTGGGGCCGCGCCTGCGCTCGCAGCGGGAGCCGCGCCCTTGGCGGCGGCCCCGGCGGCGGCAACGGCCGTGGCAGCGGCATTCTTGGCCGCCGTGGCGGATTGGGCCGCCTGGGCAGCGGGGCTGTACTGCTCAGCAACGCGGGTGGCAACCTCCTGGGCTGTCCCTGCGGGCACATAGGGCATGCCGGGCAGGCGCTGGGCCTGTTCCAGCCTGGATACCTCGGCTGTCTGGCAGCCGGCGACGCCCAGACTCAGGACAAGAAGAATGAATAGGAGGGGAAGGAGAATACGCCTCAGACGTTGGAAGGGATGCATAGGCAATCTCCTGCTACGCGATCAGGGCGATTCCAGGCGTCGCCATGGGACGGGTAGCTGTAGCGGATAAAGGGGAAGTGGCTCTCGCATTCCTTTGCGCCGCGAGGTAGGCGCTTCCCTATACGTAGGATAGCCAAGAGAGACGCCTCGCTCTTTGCGCTGGCGCAAAGAAAACGGCTGGCGAATCGATTCGCCTTCTCAGCCTCCTACTCTCCTAAAGGTACGGACAAGGAGGATGAAGGTTGCGGGTATGGCGCACCAATCTTCGGCGAGGACCGGCTGAGTCAAAAGGCCGTCCCCCGCCTGAGAGTCTCAGGCGGGGGACGCCGGGTCAGCGATGGTGGGGGTTAGTGACCGCCGCTGTCCGTCTTGGGGTTGTTGGGGTCGGGCTTGAAGATGTCGGGGTTATCGGGGCCATCCACGATGAGGAACCCGGCCAGCCCGCGCTCCAGCCTCGACAGGGCATGGTCCACGATGGTGAAGCGGCCTGGCACTTCAAGCTTGAACTCGACCATCGTCGCGCCGCCGGGAGCCACCGTCGTGGTCTGCACGTTGGTCAGCGGGGGTGAGGTCAGCGAGGCCTTATTGTAGGCCCGGTCGAAGATCTCACCGATGAGGTGGAAGGACGAGGTGGCATTGGGGCCACCGACGCCGAAGTAGGATACGTACCGTCTCGCCCGTCTTGGCCTTCAACGGGTACTTTGTGGTGAGGGCATTGGTCGCGCCGTTGAAGATGTAGTACGTGGGTCGCTCGTCGAGGAGCTTCTGGACATCGAACTCCTGGTGGCCCTTCTGCTGAAGGGTGCCGCTTGTAAAATCTCACCCTGCATGATGTAGAACTCGCGGTCGACCTTGGGCAGGCCTTCCTTCGGCTCGACCAGGATCATGCCGTACATGCCGTTGGCGATGTGGTGGGCCACCATGGGTGTCGCGCAGTGGTAGACGTACAGACCCGGATTGATGGCCTTGAAGGTGAAGCCCAGCTCCATGCCCGGCGGGGTCTGGGTCACGGCTGCGCCGCCGCCTGGGCCGGTCACGCTGTGAAGGTCCACCGAGTGGGCCATGACGCTCCCGGCGCGGTTCTTGAGACGCACCTCGACGGTGTCGCCCTCGCGGACACGGATGAAGGGACCAGGGACCTTGCCGTTGAAGGTCCAGAAGGTGTAGGTCGTGCCGTCGGCGAGCTGGCCTTCCAATTCGATCGTCTCGAGGACGACGCGGTGCGTCTTCGCGGGACGGGCGCCGGGTGGCTCGGGGGCCGGGACTTCGGTCGGGTCCTGGCTGATGTCCGCGCCCTGAATGGCGGGCGCCGCGGCCGCGGCGCGAATAACCATTGCACCTTCCATGCCCGCCGCGCGGTGCCCAGGCACGGCGCAGTAGTAGGCGAACTTGCCTTCCTTATCAGCCTTGAAGACGATGGAGGTGCTGGCGCCTTTGGCGCGTACCTTCTCGCTAGCGATGTTGAGGCCCTCAATGACCAGATCATGCTCCACTCCATCGCCGTTGATGAGGGTGATTTGAACAGTGTCGCCGTGGCTTGGCAGTGAGGGTGGGGTTGACTCTACACGATGTCGCCGCCCTGGCCGATGAAGGCCATGCGACTGTCGGCGAGGCCCGTCTTCTCAGGGTGTAGAGACGGTCGGACGATGGCGACGTCGGCCAAAGCGTGCTACGGCCGCCTGGCCTGGCGGCGGCCGTCGGTTGGGCCTGACCGCGGCGGTGGTTGGGTCTGTCCCTGGGTGGGGCGGGCGGTGGGCGTGGGCGCTCTGGGCGTTAAAGGGCTGCGCCACGCCCGCCTGGGTCGAGACGCTCGCCTGGCTACCGCTGGTGGCCGGCTTGGCGGCGGCGGGCTGAGCGGCGGCGGGCTGAGCGGCGGCGGGCTGGGCGGCGGCCTGGGCCGGCTGAGCGGCGGCCTGGGTCGGCTGAGCCGCCTGCTTGGCGATTTCCTGGGCCGTACCTGCGGGCACGTAGGGCATGCCCGGCAGGCGTTGGGGTTCAGCCAGGCGACTCGATGCGCCGGGCGCAGCGCAGGCGGTCAGAGCCACGCCCACGCCGAGGATAAGGGCAAAAAGCCCGAGAATGCGAGCCAGTCGGCTCAAGTGGATCATATCAATCCCTCCTGAAGATCGACATTGATACCTTGAATAACATTATCTAATTCATTTACGAAATCGGCAAGGTCGAGGCCGTAGACCCGCGTTGCCTCTTCCAGCGTTCCGAAGGCTGCCAGGGAGCAGCCGACGCAGGCCATGCGATGGCGAATGAAGACGGGGATGGTTTGCGGCCATCGCCCGACGATATCGGCCACTACGGCTTTGCCTGTAATCTCCTGAGCCATGCCGTTCTCCCTCCCGACAGGATACAGGAGGATGATGGGATTGTCTTTGCGCTACTGCAAAGAGGCTTACCGACGACGACCACCGTCGGTGGTCGGTGGTCGGTGATCAGCTAGGGGGAGGGCAGGTCCTCGGCGATGGTGACGAGGGCGTGGGGGCGAAGGATTTCGACGCGCTCGCGGCCCGGCTTGACGATGCCATCGGCTTCCCACTGGCTGAGGACGCGGCTGACGGTGTAGAGGGTGGTGCCGGTCATCTCGGCCAGGTCCTGACGCGAGAGGGGCAGGTTGATGAGGATGCCCGTTGCGGTGCGCTGGCCTGCCTGTTGCGCCAGACGCAGCAGGGCGCGGGCAATGCGGCGTTCGACGCGCTGCGTCTGGAGGTCGCCGATACGCTCGCGCATCTCCTGGATGCGTCCAGATAGAATCGCCATCAGGTTCTGGCCCAGGCGTGGGTGGCGCTCGATGAGGGATACCATCGTGGCGCGGTCCCAGGCCAGCACCTCAGACGCCTCGACGACCTCACCGGAAACCGGGAACTGGGTCACCTTGAAGGCGGCGACTGCCCCGAAGATGTCGCCAGGTCCGATGAAGCGGATAACGACTTCCTGGCCGTCCACCTCCAGCTGGGTGAGGCGTACCCGACCGCCGGCTACCATGTAGACGGCATCCACGGGGTCTCCCTGATGGCACACGAAGTCGGCGCGGCCGTAGCGGCGGCGGTGGGCGGCGGCGAGAATGGCCGCGACGTCGGCGGCGGACAGCCCCTCGAAGAGGGGGGCGGAGGAAAGGGGCGCTTCAGGCATAAGTCCTTTTTGGTAGGTGGACCGTTGGTTTGTCAATCCTTTCGGAAAGAGTAGCCAAACCCCCGGTCGGTCATTACGTACTCCGGGGTGGCGGGGTCGTCCTCGATCTTCTGGCGCAGATACCAGATGTAACGCTTGATGTAGTCGGTGTCGCCGAGGTAGGCCTCGCCCCACACCTGGGCTAGCAATTGCTCACGCGACAGGACACGTGGGGCGTTTTCGACCAGTACAGCCAGCAGCTTGTACTCAGTCGGCGTCAGGCTGAGCAATTCGCCGCGCTTGCTGACGCGCCGATTCTCGAGATCGACGACCAGATCACCGACAGCGTAGGTGTGATTGGCGCGCGCGGGGCTACCATCGCGGGTGCGGTGGAGGACGGCGCCGACGCGGGCCGTCAGTTCGGCAAAACTGAAGGGTTTGGTGACGTAGTCGTCGACGCCGGCGCTGAAGCCGCGAATCTTGTCGGCCTCCTCATCTTTCGCGGTGAGCATGATGACTGGAACCTGGGACATCTCGCGGATGCGGGAGACGGTTTCCCAGCCGTCCATGCGCGGCATCATCACGTCGAGAATGATGAGGTCGGGGCGATGCTCGTACATCTGTTGCAGGCCGGTGAGGCCGTGGGCGGCCGTGACGACGCCGTAGCCTGCCTTCTCCAGCGCCTGGCGCAGGAGTAGCAGCAGGGTCGCGTCGTCGTCGACGACGAGCACGGTGGCCGGCTCGCGATGGTTCATGACGCGCTCCGTGGCGACGGCGCCTCGTCCAGCGGGGTGGGCGCGGTCGCCGCAGGCCACAGCAGGCCGTCGGCGGGCCGGCTCGCTCCGGGCAGGCCGTCACTCGCGTAGGCCTGGGGCAGAGTGAAGTAGAACGTGGAGCCGCGCCCCGGCATGCTCTCGGCCCACATGCGACCACCGAGAGCCTGGACCAGACCACGGGCGATGTACAGGCCGAGGCCGTGGCCGTAGGTTTCACGATTGTCGCCCTGCTCCAGGCGATGGAACTTCTCGAAAATCCGCTCTAGCTGGTCGGGCGGAATGCCAATGCCATTGTCACTGACAGCAATGACGATCTGATGCGCCGCGTTGTAGCCCGACAGGCGCACCGGCGTGTCGGGCGGCGAGTATTTCAGGGCATTGTCGACCAGGTTGACAAGTACTTCTTCGACGCGGTCCAGGTCGGCCCAGGCCATGAGGGGATAGGCTGGCAGGTCGACCTCGATATCGCGCGGTGGTGCGCCGCGCGTATTCTTGGCGACACGGGTGAGGACGTAGCTCACATCCAGCGGTTCCTGGTGCAGGGTCAGGCGGCCCGCCTCGATGCGCGAGACGTTGAGGATGCCCTGGACGAGGCGGGTCAGGCGCTGGGTCTGCTCGCGGATAATGTGGAGCATAGCCCGCTGCCCTGGCTCCAGGCCAGTGTCGCTGACCAGCAGCTCGACCGAGCCGTTGATGTTGGTGAGGGGGGCGCGCAACTCGTGGCTGACCATAGAGACGAATTCGGACTTGAGGTGGTCTAGTTCGGTGAGTTCTTCGTTGGCGCGCTCCAACTCGTCGGCGCGGCCCTGCAACTGTTGGAGGGCGATGTTCAATTGGCGAGTACGCTTGTCGACGCGCTTTTCCAACTCGCGGTTCAGTTCGCGCACCTGCTCTTCGGCACGCTTGCGGGCGGTGATGTCGCGGATAATGGTCGCGCTGCCGATCATCTGCCCCGTCGCATCGGTCAGAACATTGCTTGTGACATCGACGACGAGGTGTCGGCTATCCTTGCGCATCCACTCGGTCTCGTAGTGGCTGATAGCGCCGCGCTTCGCGACGGTGACGAGGATGTTGGCCGGCTCACCCCGCGCCTGGCGCTCGGCCGGCACCAGCACGTCCATGCTCTGGCCGAGAATCTCGTCGGCCGTCCAGCCGAAGATGGTCTGCGCGCCCTGGTTCCAGGACTGGATGCAGCCGCAGGTATCGACGCTCATGATGGCGTCGGACGAGGCGGTGGTGATACTGGCGAGGTACTGTTCCCGCTCGCGCATCTGCTGCTCGATGCGCTGCTGCTCGCGCAGGTGGGCGGCAATCCAGGTAAACACCCACCAGGCCATGAGCGGACCGATAAGGCCGTAGACGAGAAGGCCGGCGATGAAGCGAAGCGGCGTCGGGAGAGGATCTATCCAGTCCAGCGTAAAAAGCTGGTGGAAGACGACAAAGAGGAAGATGAGGATGGGCAAACCCCACCGCAGGCGCTCGACTAGCTCGATGGGGCGCGTGCGAGGCGGGACAGGCATGATGACAACTCCCGCTTGGCGGCGGATGGGCCGCACCAGACGTGGCGCTCACTAGTATAGCCGGGTCGCGGAGGATGTACAACGCGCGCGGTCATTATGTCGTCTTCCCCTGGGGGATTCTTGCTCGACCTTTGGTGCGCCACGTATAATCTTTTCATCCACCCGGTACCCCAGCCGCCCCTGTGCGGGGCTACAGGCTCGTCCGACTGTTGATGTCTACCACCTGGCCTGTGACACACGCGGTGGTCTGATATCAAGCCGTATTGTACTAGAAACGCTCTAGAAATGGAGAGTCCATGTCAACGCCCGCCTCGGCCACGCCAGACTCGGCGGCCACCGACGAGACTCAGGCCCTCGACCGCCGCGAGGATGTCGATCTGGCAGCCCCGCCCCGTCGCGATGTCCAGGCAGTGCCGGGGATGCGTGCGCCGCGTACCTTTGCGGCGCTGCGCCATCGCAACTTTCGCCTGTTCTGGCTGGGCAACCTGGTTTCCCTGGTGGGCACATGGATGCAGATCGTGGCGCAGAGCTGGCTGGTATACCAACTGACTGGCTCGTCGCTGCTGCTCGGTGTGGTGAGTTTCGCGTCGTCGATGCCGGCCTTTGTGCTGTCGATTCCGGGTGGGGTGTGGGTGGATCGCTATAACAAACGGACGATTCTGTATGTCACCCAGGCGACCTCCATGTTACTGGCCTTCGTCCTGGCGGCGCTGGTGGTTGCGAATCTGGTTCAGGTATGGCAGATCGTTGTCCTGGCTGTGTTGCTAGGCATGGTGAACGCCATTGACGCGCCGGCGCGCCAGGCCATTACCATTGACCTGGCCTCGCGCGAGGACTTGATGAACGCGATAGCCCTCAACTCGACGGCTTTCAACGTGGCGCGGGTGGTGGGGCCAGCGGCGGCGGGTATTCTGGTGGGGTTGACGGGGGTGGCGATGGCCTTCTTCCTCAACGGCCTGTCCTTCGCAGCGGTGCTGGTCGCCCTGGCAATGATGCGGCTGCCCGCCCACACCCCACCCCAGCAGCACGATTCGATGTGGAAGACGGCGGCCGTGGGGCTGGACTACATCCGCACCAACACGACAATTCTGGCGCT